>JAKSCW010000354.1 GCA_022360375.1 Balneolales bacterium | reverse complement strand
GGATGCAAGATCAATTTACAAGGCATTGAAAGAAGATGAGGCGGTAACTTTTTTGATGGAATCGGAAACAGTACGCGGGAAAGAAAAAGGGCCCTGTCATTTTTGTATTACCGACCCGGATGGAAACCAGATTCTGTTTGATCAACATGACGATTAAGATAGGACATGAGTACCGGTAAACATCCAGTTGTTCGTTTTGAAATCGGCTGCAGCAATAGAAGTGAGACCCTGGATTTCTATGAAGCCTGCTTTGATTGGAAGATTTCCAAATCGGAAATAATGGATGAAATTGCGGCAAACGGTGACACCGGCATACCTGGGCACATTACATCACTGGTCACCGAATTGGATCATCACCTCCTGTTTTACATCCAGGTTGATGATATAAACGACACTCTGAAACGAGTAGAACATGCGGGAGGTTCAATAAAGGTCCCTCCTGTAACCCTTCCATCAGGGCAACGCTTTGCCTGGTTCAATGATGTTGCCGGAAATACAGTAGGAATAATTACAAAAGAGGTATAAAAATGAAACAACGAGTAAAAGGAATTGGTGGAGTATTTTTGAAAGCAGATAATCCGGAAGCAACAAGAGAATGGTATTCGAAACATCTCGGGATTAAATCCGGTCAATGGGGAGGAACTTTCCGGTGGGGAAAAGATGAAGAAAGAAATCAAAATGGATACACTGCGTGGAGTATTTTCAAAAGTGATACCACTTACACCAATCCAAGCACCAAAGATGCCATGATCAACTACCGGGTCGAAAACCTTGAAGAACTACTTCAGCTGCTAAAAAAAGAAGGGGTGGAAATAGTAGGAGAAATGGAAACCTTTGAATACGGAAAATTTGGCTGGATCATGGATCCCAACGGATACAAAATTGAGTTATGGGAACCTAATGATGAGGAATACGAAAAACTGGGAATTGAAAGTGACCTTAACAAAATGAATTGAACCTGAAGTAAATCTAAGGTTATCCAATTCATAAGTCTTAACGAGTTATATTACTCTATTGTAAAATCTGTTAAATAGATACAAAAAAGCGATTCTTTCTTAAACTTTCCTTCATTTGCTACGTGTAAGTTTCCGGTCATCTGAAACAGACAACATCAGAATATGAGAGGAATAAAAACATGGGAATCGCAAAATATATATTCTACGTAGTAGCAAGTATCACTTTATTTGGAATTATCGGGGGACTAGATCCCTCTAATAGCGTCGCAGAAATGGGAATCAAAGCAGTAGTTGTGGGTTTGGTATTTGCAACAACTTCTATTCTTATTCAGGCTAAGGATCTTCTTATTTACAAGATTAGTTAGTTAGTGTAATATCCTAAGATCAGGTTTCGCTTTTGGAAAAAGGCGAAACCTTTTTTGTTTCATGATACGATATTTGCCATTATCTGGTAATTAACACCAAAAGCATCATGATTAAACCTTTTCTTTTACTCTTCTCCTTTTCAATATTTCTTACAGCGCTTATTTCTGCCCAGGAATATACAACCGGCCCGCAAACCGGATCATTAGTTATTGTAGGCGGCGGCGGAGTGGATGAAAGTATTGTTGAATGCTTTATTGAACTTGCCGGCGGACTTGATGCTCCCATTGTAGTAATTCCTACGGCGTCAGGTTCAAATAACATTACGGAAAACTCCGGAGGTGCCCGCGTTTTCAGAGAATACGGTGCAACAAATGTAACAGTACTTCACACCCGAAACCCTGAAGAAGCAAATACCGATGAATTTGTTGAACCTTTGCAAAACGCATAAGCTGTTTGGTTTGGTGGAGGCCGGCAATGGAGATTAGTGGATGCTTATGCAGGCACCAAAGCTGAAGCTTTATTTTGGGAAGTACTGAACGGGGGTGGTGTAATTGGAGGATCCTCTGCCGGGGCAACGATTCAGGGCTCGTACCTTGCGCGGGGCGATACACAGACTAATCAAATCATGATGGGGGATCATGAAGAAGGTTTTGGGTTCGTAAAGAATATAGCCATTGATCAACATGTAATTGCCAGAAACCGGCATTTCGATATGTTCGATATCCTGCAAAATCGACCGGAATTACTCGGAATTAGTATTGATGAAGGTACTGCAGTTGTGGTTCAACAAAACGAATTTGAAATTATTGGGAGGAGCTACGTGATTATTTACGACGGTACGTTTTGGTCCAGAGAAGGAAGTGACCTTAAAACCTTACCCGGTGAAGACCAGTTGTTTTATTTTTTACGTTCCGGCGATAAGTATGATATGAAAGAACGAAGGGTTATTGACGATGATTAATTCTGTTAAGTTGAAACCTTTTTTACATGAACTCGTGAATCAGCTATTCGCGAATAAAACTCTTTCCTCATGAAGCAATCTCATCGTTTCTTTTTAATTGGTGCTTCCCTTTTTTTCTTTTGGATTCTGGGAGGGTTCAATCCTTATTTAAGTTGGGAACAGCGACTATTTAAAGTTGCTATCGTTGGAACTTTTGCCACTATTGCATGGCTAATCAAAAACTCTAAAAAACAAACACGCAGGAAAACTGCACTAGTGGTTCTGCTTCTGGCAGCAGGTGCCACAGCATATGGCTTACCTTATGCCAGCCACTGGCTATTTCATGATCATCATTCGAATTCGTTTTCCTTCATTTCGAATGGAAAACATCACGTACATACTTCAAAATGCAATAAATAGCTGGTTTTGAAAGCCTCTATCCGTTTCAGAAATGCAACCATTG
>JAKSCW010000351.1 GCA_022360375.1 Balneolales bacterium | reverse complement strand
TTTATTCTCCAAGATTTTGAATCATTACTAATATGATTCGGTTTATTAGGTTGTTTAAAATCATAGTTTATAGCGCACACCTACCTGGGCCGTTAAGCCATAAAAATTCTGGTTAGTCAGCCAGCCGCTGTTTTGGTTAGTAACCTGGTCTATCGATTCGCTGATATTGCTGGCATTTAAAAACACACTTAACCCTTCTAAACTTTGAATGCGCTGGGTTACCGATATATCGTACAGTGTAAGTGCATCAGTATCTTGTAAAAGCACTTCGAATGGACTATTTCCGCTGAAAATTCCTGCCTGAAAACGCATAGAGCCACGAATAGAGAAGCCCTTATAATCGAAACCGAGAGTAGTATTTAGTGCATGATCGGGCTGATCCAGTAGCCGTGCGGTGTATGATTCATCCTCTGTACCTGTAATGGCGAAGGTGGGAAAACCAGCCCGTACAGCGATTGTATTAGGATACTTGGTTTCTGAATAGGTGTAGGTATAATTAACTCCAAAAACTAAGCCCTGAAAAGCACCAGGTAAGAACCAAAAGTTGGATTGCCATTCAAGTTCGGCGCCATATAGCGTTGCATCATTGGGATTATTAATGAACCCTGTAACGGTAGCACCAAGTACCAGTCCATCAGGATAAATGTCAAGGATATCATCTTCTTCAAGCAAATAAATATTATCCTGGAAAATGAAATTCCTGATAGTTTTGTAAAACCCGCCAATCGAAAGAAGCCCGATTTTGTTATTGTAAAACGAGAAGTTGAGATCGTAATTATCGGATTCAATGGGTTTATAGTCGGGGTTATTCCATACGAGGCTTGTAGGACTGGATTGGGTATAACGTGGGGCCAATAAATTGAAATCCGGCCTGGAAAGGGTTTCTGTATAACTCGCTTTTATATCAAACCAATGGAACAGGTCGTATCGTACATGCAACATTGGTAAGAAAAAATCATTCTCGCGGGTGTAATTAAGTTCATTTAGTGTGACCGGTTCTTCCCATAAACCGGTTCCTCCGGTACCTATACCAATGTAATCTGTTTCGTTTCGCTCATACCGAAAACCCGGAATCAGGGTAAGTTTAGGCCCGATTTTTACCACCGGCATTACATAGAAAGCAAAGTAATCTTCTGAACCTGAGTAGTCGTTTAAATCAGACGCGTTGTAATCATATTGCAACCCGTTACCATTGCCATCAAAAGTTCGTGGAACCAGGTTTATGAATTCTTCAACAACTTCAGGGTCTAATACCTGGCTTAGTTTATTATTGAAGAAATCGCTGGATGAAAAATTTTGATCCAGGAAAAAAGCATAGGGAAATCCGATATCATCACCCAGCACCCAATCTGTTCCAAGTTCATCAAGCCTGCCCAACCGTTCAACTTCATCATACCAAATCTGGTTTAAGGCGTTATCTGCAGTGAACGTAAGCTCATTTCTGAACTGTGTATAATCAAAACTCCTTTCCCTGGTTTTATACTTCCCGCCTAATTCCAAATCAACCAGAACCTGGTCAGCAGGTTGAAATTGATAATTCAAGCCCAGGTCAATGGTGTATTGATCTTGAAATAATTCCGATTCAAAACTTACGGCCCTGTTAACCAGTGCTCCGCTAACGTCGTTAACTAAGGTTGTGAATTCCAGAGGAGCCAGAAACGCCGATCCTTCTTCATTTATTACCACACCATCTCTGCCATCCAAACTTGGTACAGGCAATGTTGTTACGGCATTTAAATCCTGAACAATCATTTGAACCCCATTTGGAACCTGCGTCTCTGAGAAATTGTAAGACGCACCCCCAAAGACTTTTAGATTTGCCCCTTCAAAAAAATGTTCAAACTCAAGGGATACCGTTCCCATTGCCAGTTCTTCTTCCTGGCTTTGTAAGGTTAAATTATACGACCGAACCCCGGGATTTATATTCTCTATTTGTGTTACCTGGTCTTCATTCACCTGGTTGTACATCCCAAAAAACTTGAACAGAGTATTATCAAGCTTATAATCGAGTACCACTGTTCCGCCGTACCTGTTGTTTATCCTGGTGTTAACACCAAAATCGACATTACTGGCAACTGCAATGGTATCTTCTGAAGTAAAAACTTCTGTATGGGGTGCATTTACAATATTGTCGCTACGGTTTATTTGCTCAAAGTCGATATTTGCATACACTCCTAATCTTTTATTCAAAAAGCGCTGGCCCCCGCTTGCTACCAACTTATAATCCCTGGCTTCCTGCAACAGGTTATTATATCCTCCCTGCATAAGTACATCAAAAATGGGGTTATCAGGAGCAGTTCTTAATTTGAAATTCACTGTTCCCCCTATCTGATCAGCCTCCTGATTCGGTAAAGCTGCTTTTGTTACCTCAATTCCATCGAGCATAAAAGATGAAATCATGCTCAGATCTGTACTTCGGTTACCTGCATCCGTAGATGAAAGGCTCACCCCTTCAATAGCAATTTTATTGAATTGTGGAGAAAGACCACGGATCACTACTTTATTTCCTTCCCCTCCTTCTCTTTGCAGGGTTACCCCAGGCAACCTTCCCACAGCTTCTGCTGCATTTGCTTCCGGTAATTCCTGAATTTTAGTAGATGAAACTACATTCACAGCCGTATTAGAAGCTATCTGCTGATTTATTGCTTCTCTCTGGCCTTGTGCCTGTACGCTTACTACTACTGCTTCTCCTTCAATTACTTCTTGTTCTAAGCGGATTATTAAAGGCTCTGAGCTATCCGGGTTATAAATCACCTCCTGGGTCAGAAATCCTAAATAAGATACCACCAGCGTAATTTCACCTTCACTTACTCCGGAAATACTGAATTCGCCGTTAATATCAGTAGCGTCCCCAATAATGGTATCTTTAATTCTAACATTCGCGCCGGGAAGAGGTTCTTCAGTAAGTGCATCAATAACTTTCCCTGTTATAGTTACCGCATGTGTATCATTCGCGTAAACATTAATGCTACAGAACAGAATGAGTGTTACTATGAATGAATTAAGATAATTAAGATTTTTTTGCATATACATTATATCAATCTTCAATAATTATTAATTGTATGAATTTTGAATAATGATGCGAAATACCAAACAAAAGCGCTTTTATTTTTATTCCTGTATCATAGACACGTATATTTTAGACAAACGACACTTAATTATCAAGGTTTATGTTAAATAATTTTCATTTTTAATAAGAATTTTTTGCATATATAATCAATAACCGGCAAAAAAAGACCTGAAGTTTTAAAAATCGATTGTGATTCACAGGCACACTTAAAAAAAAATACAAAAAAAAGGGGGCAAAAATAGAAAGTGAAAATTTTTTGCAATACTTTAGAAGTTTATGGAGCAATTTTATGAAAACAACACTTAAAGATATTTCAGATTACACCGGCTTATCTATTTCTACGGTTTCCAGAGTATTGGGAGGAAAAGCAAAACGGAATTCTAAAAACGTTCAAAAAATTATAGACGCCGCAAAAAGGCTGAACTATCCTATCTATCTCGACAGTTCGAATGATCTTTTTAAGAGGAAAGAAAACATATTAGTAGCCTTGATCACTAATTTTCATGTAGGCGAGTTCTATGCTTCTTTCTATGATGGATTTACAAAAGCAGAAAGGGATTCGAAAGTCCGTATTGGACTTTTCAATTCAGGCTTTGACTTAAATGACACTATTGAACTCATAAATTTGCTTTCTGTTAACTCCTATGATGGGGCCATCCTGTTTCTTCCTGCTCTTGTAGAAAATGAATATGAACAAATTGTTGCAGCTACCCCGAAAAATTTTGCTTTAATCTCGGTAGCAACCGTTCTTAACCCGGTGCTGGATACTATCACGTTCGATTCTTACAGAGGCGGGTACCTTGTTGCTAAACACTTTTTTGAACAGGGATATAAGGATGTTGGTATCATTTTAGGGACTACCGTACGTAATGAATCACTTCTTCGAAAAAGCGGATTTGGTGACTTTGTTCAACATCATTCGGACATGAAATTGATTTGGCAGGTTGAAGGTGATTACACGATTGAATCCGGAAGAGCAATGTATGATGAATACAAAAAATTGACTCACAAACCCAGAGCGATATTTGTAAGCAATGACTACATGTGCTTAGGTTTTATGGAGCGCGCACGGGAAGATGGTATTAACATTCCGAACGATTTAGCCTTAGCAAGTTTTGATGACCTGCCCATTTGTGAGTTCCATTATCCAACTATTACCTCTGTTCGCACGAATTACGAAAACCTGGCGAAAAGCGCGATCGACCTTATCCAGGAGAAATTTGAAAAACCTGCTGAGCACCATGGACAACTTAGAATAGTCCCCGTGCAGTTATCTGTCAGGGACTCTTCTCAATCAAATTAATTATTTAAGCAGGGTAATTTTTCTGGTAAAAACTTGTCCGTTGGTTCTTAACCGAACCAAATAAATACCGCTACTCAGGCTGGAACCGTCAAAATTTATGGTATGTGTTCCTGTTGTTTGAAAGCCATCAAAAAGGGTTGAAACTCTCCGGCCTATCAGGTCATAAAGCTCTACAACCACCTGGCCTGAACGAACTAAATCATAACTGATTAACGTACTGGGGTTGAAAGGATTCGGATAATTCTGGTGGAGCTGAGAGCGATATGGAAACCCGACCTGATTTTCGGAATTCGTCCTTACACCCAGGTCATAAACCTTAACATCATCGATCCATATCCTTGACAAACCTGAAATACCTACCATGAATCGTAAATACATATTGGTATTAACATTATAATCGGCAGGAACCTGCATAAAATCACTATATAACTGTACCTCTGTGGTAAGATCAATCGTTTGTTGGGCGAAATCGCTCTCCCCTGCTGTTTGTTGTACCCAGGTTTCCATTAAAGTTTGTTGATCAGCCTTTGCCCTGTATTCTATCCGGTAGTCATGCCCCGGTGTTAATTCCAAAAGTTGCTGTAACTGTACGTGCCAGTTTGTGTTCGTTGTTTGGGTTAGCTCAATTAATGCAGAATTGGTACCGCTAATGGCACTATCCGATTCTATGGTGAAATTGCCCGAAGCATTTGCTACAAATATTTCGAAACTCCAAAATTCGGTTCCGGCTTCAAAATCACCATTCTTTATGATATTGTTTTCTTCAGTAGCTTCCCCTAGTCCAATTTCAGTTACCGCAGAAAGAGCTGATTCATTTCCTGCCCGATCTACTACTGAAATCGTAATATTTAAGGTATCACCGGCACTCATTTCCCTGAATGTGTAGGTAGTATCCCGTGTGTAGCTAAACAGTTCTCCATCAGAATAGATTTTATACCTCGAAATCCCTGAAGTATCTTCAGATTCTGCCCATTTCAATGTTATTGGAAAATTTTCATTAACAACCTCCATCCCTTGTACCCCGGAAGGAGCCTGACTATCAATTGCCCCTAAAGCCAGCCTGAAAGCCCGTTCACTTCCAGCATGGATGTATAAAGAATCGTCCATTTCATCCCGGAAATTATCGGCTACAACCTCGTTGCTTTCTAAACGTGCATCTCCCCAGTTTTGCCAGCTTGCATCAATGGTTTGATCGGCCCAGTCCCAGTTTATATACCCCGTAGATTTAATACCCGGTTGCTCACTAATCATTTGAAAAAAGGGTGAAAACCAAGTTTCCCAATCAGTTTGTCCGTCAGTAACCCCAACAAATTTTGGGGTTGATTCCCCAATCAAAACTGGTTTTTGATGTACGTGTGCACTATCTAAATAATCGTGGGTAAGTTGCCGGTTAAAATCCTCTGTTAGAAAAATATTAATGCTCCACCAGTCTACATATTCATCACCCGGATACCAATCCATGAAATTTGTACTCCCTTCCGCTGCAAGATTCCAGACAGTGGCAATTTCCAGGTCATCTCTTTGGCGAATCTTATCCGTAATGTATCTGTAAGCCTCGATGTATTCAAAAGCAGGATACCCATTCCAGGGGCCATTGAATTCATATCCTATTCGTAAAAGTACAGGTAAACCCAGTTCTCTTACACCCTCGAAAAAATCTTCGATATCCTCATCCAGAGCACCTGAAAGTACATCGCCGGTTTGGCCAACCAGGTAGAGTCCAAACTGGATTATCATCATGTTGTCTTTGTATGGAAGAAGCTTCTCTCTTAGATCAAAAGCCCATTCCGACCCGATGTTGGACAAACTCTCGTAATAAGCATATACATTTGGAAATTCAGCGGAATCCATTTCTGCTGCATAGCTATCAAAAAAAGCCTGGTTGTACCCACCGTTCGTACCAGGGTCCTGACCCGCCCCATGGAAAATACCGTTTACCGGTTCCAGTTTTGCACCATAATAGTTTCGGTCAACATAAGTTTGAGCCCATAAGCCAGAGGATAGCCCTAAAAACAGCAATAAGGAGAGGAATCGGCTCATACAGTTTCTCCGCTCGGTTCAATGTAACGTTGTTCTATAACTTCAGATGTCGAAAAACGGTAGCGCATATTCCGGTACACACAAATATCTGTTACATCTTCAGGAACTCCCTTAGGAACAGCCCGATAATTGGTAGATACTCTCCACTCTCCTTTTACTTTCTTCACTTTGTGCCAGCAATGCCCATGCAGCAGAACAACGGTTCCCTTTTTGGGGCGGAATACCAGCTGTCCATCTAAATCCTCATTGGGTATCCCGGCAGGAAGCAGTCCCTTTTTATGGGTTCCTTCCATTACACAAAGTTCACCTCCAATTTCAGGAATAATATCATGAGTATATACAAGCCTGTTAAGATTGAAAACATCAGAGTCCTCAGGTGGGCAATCCTGGTGCCAGGCCTGCCCTTTAGAACCTTTCTTTGAAAACATACACATGCAATACAAATCCGCCCAGTCTTCTCCGATGATAGCTTCCGTAAGCTTACTCAGGTATTTATCGTCATTTACCCCATTGAAATAATAATTACCATCCTTAAAGGGAAACCATGGTACCACTTCAGTAGCCGATTTTGAAACAAATTCATCGGTATGCTCCCAATCCGGAGTTAGTCCATAGTGTTCCAAAATTTTCGAATTGTAATCATCCATCATATCTCCGGGAAAATATGATTCAAGAATTAAATACCCTTTTTTCCAAAATTCAGCAGCTAAATCCTTTAATGATTTTTCCATAGTATCGGTTATTTGTGAGGGTTTTCCAGGTATTCCCACAGCCCTGGCTCGGCTTTCAGATACTTTTCCTGGTTGATTTCCTTGTTCCATTTTTCCATGATGTAATCACTTGTTTGTAAACGTGCATCAATGCCTTGAAAAGTCGGATTGTTTTCCCACATCGGGCGGGATAACCAATGAGCATTGATATAACTAATTGCCTTCACCACATCCGGGTTTTCATTCACGGTAGTGAAGAAGGGTATGAACCACTCTTCCCAGGCTTGCTGTGCCTGACCAGGATTGCTAAGAATGGTTTCCAGTGTTTTCCCTCCTATATCAGAGGTTGTGTCGGTAATTGTTGGTGTAGCTTCGGCTATAAATACGGGTTTTCCTTTCAACCTGGCAAAATCGATCATCCTCGCCTGGCTCCAGTTATTAAAAAACGAATACCCCATCCAATCCACATATTCATCGCCCGGATACCAAGCCTCTAAATCCTCCATAGAAAGACCGAAACCTTTTGATTGCCAAACATACGCTACATTCTCTACACCCATTTCATCTAGGCGGTCTTTAATCCTTCTATATGCAGCGATATAATCTTCGCGATCATATCCGTTCCAGGGGCCTGCAAATTCATACCCAATTCTTAAAAAAACAGGGCGTTGTCCTAAGCTCAGCATAAATTCCCCAAGCTTATCGATGTACTCGTCGTTGGTTCCATTCGCTACTTCATCATCCTGGGTAACCATCCAAAGTCCAATAGCAAGAACCATATGCTCAAAATCCGGATCGGAAAGCTGAAGCGACATATTGCTATCACCATCCCCCCAGTTATGAGTTTCATATACCCCGGAAAGCCCCACATTTTCGAATCCGAACATCACATGTCCCGGTGAAAGGTCAGTGTACATCGTAAATCCGGCAGGAGTTTCAAAGTGATCGATGTAGCCATCATTATATTCTTCCAAACCACCTATGGCATCCAATTCCTGCCCAACAAACAGAAGAACTTCACCATCTCCAGGCTCAAATTTCTGAAATTCTTTTTCTGAGGTTTGATGACCTGGCTTGCTATTACAGGCTACGAGAAAAGTAAAAATGGAAATACAGAAAACTATTTTTTTCATGATTTACCCAACACCTTATAGTTCTTTATAATGAAACCATTCAAAATCTGCATGTTGCCGGTTTTGAGATAAATCCTGGCAACAAATTCCCACAAAACAACCTGTAAAAGCTGCTTTGTAGCGTCCACTACTGCCCTGCACATAGTCATCGGATAGAATACTTGCGTCGAAAGAATTCCCAATTTGGTGAAACGTGCTCCCCTCATCCACACTGTAGTAGAAAGATAATTCCTCTCTGTCCAGAATCCCTCTCAGAAGGATAGATTCATAACCGGAAACATCAATTTTGTTTTCATGCTCTTTGCTTGAATAGTAGTCGGAACTGATGATCACTAATTCTTTTCCTTCCCGGTGCTTTTTGCCTCTCACATTCAGATAAAAGAAATGCGCTGTATTGTAGTAAAAAGTGAGCCCCGCCAGTTCCTGGAAATTAGTAGGATTGAATTCCATTCGTGTTGTCACTTCTACGTTAAAATCCTGGACCCTGCGTGCTATTAAACTCTGGAGATGTGTGGAAGTAAGTGATTCACGGCCATACAATCTTAAGAACCCAGGGCGATCTTTCAGTGAACACCAGTCTTCAGAGGCCGGAACCCTGAGTGACTGAAAATCAATATCCAATTCATCCGCATTGAATTCTACGAGTTTGGAATGATTACCATTCATCTGTTCAGGTTTCAGCTGAAGGCTTGGAATTGATATTCTTGGTTCCCGTTGTTCAACGGGGTAAGGCCATCCATCTTTCCAAATCACTTCTTCGATTGCTGTTTCTCTTCCTAAAATACATCGCCCGCGTTCCTCCAGTGGTCGTCCTACAAGAAATACCGCATACCAATCTCCGGTGGGGGTTTCTACGAGATCGCCATGTCCCGCTTTTTGTAAGGGATGAGCAGAATTGAAACGCGCAGTGAAAACCGGGTTTTCCGGGTGAACTTCGTATTTCCCAAAAATACTTTCAGAGCGTAGCATGGAAACAGCATGTCCATATTCGGTTCCGCCTTCAGCTAATATCAAATAATAGAAGCCATCTTTTTTATAAATATGGGGCCCTTCCGTACACCCCAATTCTGTACCGGAGGTGATGTGTTTCATTTCCCCAAGAAGCGTCATCGTACTTAAATCAATTTCCTGAAGTACAATTCCGCCAAAGAAATCAGGCTCAGTATGATCCATCAACATCGACATGTAATAGCTCTTCCCGTCATCATCGTGAAAGAGTGAACCATCAAAACCTGCAGAACTTATAAAACTGGGATCCGACCAATCTCCGTAAATATCATCGGTGGTAACAATATAGTTGGGGGTGTCTTTCCATGGCCCATCGAATGATTTTACATTGGAAAAAACCAGGTAAAATAAACCATCTTTGTAGGAGAGGCAGGGAGCCCAAACGCCACAGGAATCCGGAATCCCCCTCATGTCCAGCTGTGAAACTCTCTTAAGCGGGCGGTTTATTAATTCCCAATTCACTAAATCTGTAGAATGGAAAATCTGAACTCCCGGAAACCACTCAAAAGTAGAGGTGGCTATGTAATAATCATCTCCGACTCTAAGTATGGAGGGATCCGGGTTAAAGCCTCTGATAATAGGGTTAGTAGTTGTCTTCATGAATCAAAACCAATTCTTTTTCAATTTCTTCG
>JAKSCW010000324.1 GCA_022360375.1 Balneolales bacterium | reverse complement strand
ATCCGAACAAGTACGCTATTCATTCCCATAACTCCTCCGCGTCGCTCCATAATTAAAGGGATGGAATCCACAAAAGGATACCGGAAGGTCCAGACACTGTAGCCGGTGTAATTGTATTCCGGGTAGGAGGTAAACATGATTTCTTTACTTTGGGCGGTGAGCAGGGAGTCGCCATACATGGCCTGGTCAAGTTTCAATAAATCTTCTGCCGTGGAATACATCGAAGCGGCCGCTCCGAAATTTTCATAATGGATTCTTGGGTCTTTTGTATACCAGAATAAAATTTTGTGATAACTGTTGGCGATATCCTCGCGTTCTCCGTTTAAACTTCTGAAACCCGTATGGGTCATTCCATAGGGATCGAGAATCTTCTCCTGGACATTTTCCCGCCAACTCATACCGGTACGTTCTTCGATGATCATGCCCAGTATGATATAGTCTACATTGTTGTAGTTATAGTCTCCGAAACTTCCATTTTGATCTCCGTTTTCAAGGGAATAGGCAATGATTTCAGCCGGAGTTTTTGACCCTCCGCGATAAATATCATCCGGTTCATTGGGTAACCCGGAGATATGGAGCATCAGGTGGTGAGGAGTGATTTGACCGGCATTGGGGATACCCAGATTGCTGAGACTTTCGAATGCTGAAAGCGGTGTTTCGAGAGTGAGTTGTTCCTGTTCAACCAGCTGCATAACCAGAATGGCTGTAAACAGCTTGGTAACAGAGGCAATTCCATATTTCGATGAATTCGAGTGTTCCGTTTTAAGGTGCCTGTCCAGGTATCCAAAGGAGTTGATGTATACAATTTCTCCCTGGTCGGCAATCAGCACGGTACCATCAAAATTGTTTTTTTCTACGTGTTCCCGAACCATCTGATCCAGGGATTCGATGTTTATCTGAGCGGCTACATTTGTATTGAAGAGCAGTAGTAAAAGTGGGAAATAGTATTTCATACGGAGATTTTTTTTGACTTCGAAAGTATAATTAACTCCATTCAATCCTAAAAGCCACAGACTTCAAACTTTAACAAAAAAGCGCTACCAAAAAATCTTATCTTTACGTTATTCTTCTAATTGGTCAAATCTACTTTTATGGAAGCCCATTTTGAGTTAAACGAAGTCACTTCAAAACTGCCTAAACATTTACACAAGTTTATCTTGCGCCAACCTTACGAGCAGTATACCGCGCAGAATCAAGCAGTTTGGCGATATGTTATGCGGATGAATGTAGATTATCTGAGTAAAGTGGCGCATGGTTCTTACGAAGAAGGATTGGAGAAAACGGGGATTACTGTAGAGAGTATTCCAAGAATGGAGGGCATGAACAGGATTTTAAAGGAAATAGGCTGGGCAGCAGTTTCGGTGGATGGCTTTATACCTCCAAACGCATTTATGGAATTCCAGGCATACAATGTGCTGGTTATCGCCTCCGATATGCGCACCATTGACCATATCGAATATACCCCTGCCCCCGACATCATCCATGAGGCTGCCGGTCATGCTCCTATTATTTCAAACCCGGAGTATGCGGAGTATTTGAGAAGGTTTGGTGAGATTGGGAGCAAGGCTATTTCCTCCTCCAAAGATTATGAAATGTACGAGGCAATTCGGCTGCTTTCTATCTTGAAGGAAGATCCGAATTCAACAAAAGAAGAAATTGATAAAGCCCAGGCCGAAGTGGAGCAACTGCAGGAAAATATGGGTGAACTCTCTGAAATGGCTAAAATTCGGAACCTGCATTGGTGGACTGTGGAATATGGCTTAATCGGCGATTTAAACAGTCCGAAAATTTATGGTGCAGGGCTTCTTTCTTCCATTGGGGAAAGTAAATGGTGCCTGAAGCCCGAGGTGAAGAAAGTACCTTATTCACTGGATGCGGTCAATCAGAATTTCGATATCACGAAGCCGCAACCTCAGCTATTCGTTACGCCCGATTTTGCCTATTTAAGCCTTGTTTTGGAAGAATTTGCCAACACGATGGCTTTGAGAACGGGAGGCCTGGACGGCGTGGAAAAACTAATTGACTCGGGTAATCTTGGTACCATTGAATTAAGCACCGGAGTTCAGATATCCGGGGTTTTCACACATGTAATTGGTGATGAAAAAGGGAACGTAGCCTATGTTCAAACCACTGGTCCAACTGCTTTATGCAGCCGGGATAAGGAATTAATAGGGCATGGTGCCGGCAAGCATGTTGATGGATTTGGCAGTCCTGTGGGCAAGTTGAAGGGTATCAATTTACCTATTGAAGATATGGCCCCGCGCGACCTTGATGCTTATGGCATTTACGAAGGAAAAACCCTGAGGCTTGAGTTCGAAAGCGGGGTGGTTGTGGAAGGTAAAACCGTAACAGGAACGCGTGATCTTCGTGGAAAGATTCTTTTAATCACACTGGATGAATGTACGGTAAGGTACAAGGATTCCATTTTGTTCAAACCAGAATGGGGTTTATATGATATGGCCATTGGAAAAGAAGTAGTGTCTGCCTTCGCCGGACCCGCCGATGTACATTCATTTGAAGATGTGGGAAGGGTTTCGGAAACTAAAACCCATAAAATCACTTATTCCGAAAGTGACAGGGCTTTGTATGAATTATATACAAAAGTAAGGACTCATCGGGAAACCGATTCAATCACTTCGGGGATGATCTCTGACATTTTTACTGAACTAAAGAGTAATTATCCCGGCGACTGGTTGCTTCCACTTGAATT
Source organism: Balneolales bacterium (assembly GCA_022360375.1). GTDB lineage: Bacteria > Bacteroidota > Rhodothermia > Balneolales > Balneolaceae > HXMU1420-13. The sequence goes on along the minus strand of JAKSCW010000324.1, from coordinate 495 downwards.
GTACGAGTTAGCGGTAAAGAAAGAATTTGAAATTCAGGATGAAATATTGACTTACCTCACGGAATTAATGGAAGAGGAAAGCTATAAAAAACTGCTGGATAACGGCCTTGGTATTATACGCAACGAGATGCTCCAGAATACCTAGAAGTGTTATGCCTGGTTTAACCGGGCCGGGAATGTGAAAGAGAGCTTAAATCCATTATCAGTGGCATATACACTGGTTGCATCAATTTGGGAAAGCAATGAATTGATTAGGGTGAACCCGAGCCCTTTTGCGTAAGTGGTATCAAAATTGGCAATTCCAACTCCATTATCGAGGTATTCAATATGATTTATGCCATTCTTTGAGAAAGCCCTGATGGTAATTAAGCCATTTTCTTTACCGTTAAACCCGTATTTAATGGAATTCGTGATTAATTCATTAAATACGATACCTAAAGGTATACCATGATTTATGCTAATACTGTCAATCTCAATGTTACATGAAAAACTGAT
>JAKSCW010000125.1 GCA_022360375.1 Balneolales bacterium | reverse complement strand
GGTCTTCAGTTCCTTCTACTATTACCACAGCAGCAGGAGTTGTTGATTCTGCTTCATTTAGATTAGTTTGAATGTAGTCAACTTAATAGATGATTTAAATAATAGATTTGATAATTCTTAATTCTGGGTTATCCCCTTGCATTCCTTCTCTCTTCCCCTTTCCTTGTTTGCAAACTTTCGCTAATCCATGGTCATGAAATCTATCTCACGAATATCCATTGTATTAACTCTTGCTGTTTTTTGTACTCCGTTCAGTAATGCCCAACAGAGTTTGTTCACCATCGGGGACGGACTGAAAGCACAAAACCTTTCCATTGTGGCAAGCACCTCAGATGGAAGTCATGTGGTGGCCCGGATTTCCGGAAGGGCAGATCGTTTGGGAGTAAATCATGATCGCTTTGCAGATCCCACCCATGTCCAGAAAAATACGGCGCAGTTTGTCCTCATCGAAACAGAAACCGGGGAGCAAACGGAGTTATTTAAAGACCGGGTACAAGCCAACGGATTTACCTTTTCACACAATGATGAACTCCTGGCCTATTACCGGTTAGTGGATCAGCAGCAACAGCTTTTTGTGTACGATGTGAACAGAAACCGCCATCGCCAGGTAAAACCGAAATCAAAGCTGGAACTGTCGGATTTATATCTGTACTGGATGTCGGATGATGAAGAAATCATTGTGGGATTAAGACCTGAGAACTGGAGGTTTAAAGCCGATTCCATGTATAAGGAATTGACGGAAGGGCCAATCACCATACAAACATCGGATAGCACTACGCTGGCCTGGGACCGGGTTTGGGAATTCAGTGACCGAACGCATCTTGCTTTACTGAAAATATCGAATGGAAATACGCGAATACTCACGGATGAAGGGAATTACAGTCGCCTGGTTCCGGAGGAGAATGGAGCATTTCTGTCGTATGAGGCTGGTTTCTTAATGCGAACGGATTACCAGCGCACCGGCGACTCAGAATTCGAAATTTATAAGCTGAATTTAGAGGATTCAGAGGTAGACACCTTAATACAGCGGACGGAAGATCGTCCCAACCTGGATTGGAATAATGCCGGAAATTCCTACACATATGCTGAAGAAGGGAAAGTTTTTCTCCAAAAAGCAGATACTTCTGATGCCGTTGAGATTACCAAAGGAGCGTATGAATTTGTTGCTGATGAAGACACCACAGAGTTGAAATTCTCCGTGATGAGATGGCATCCACAGGATGAAAGCATTCTGCTTCGCTCTGAAAAAGGATATCATCTGACCGGTTTGGATAGCGGATCGGTGGAACTGATTTATGAATTCCCGGAAAATCAGGACGAAGCGCCCCGCCGGTCTGTCACACATTGGTCCTACGAAGGTGATTATTTGTACATGAGCTATTCTGCCCGCGATACATGGGAAAGAGGGATTACCCGCTATCATATAGATTCGCAGGAAATGGAGGAACTTAGAATTGATGATGATTTATACAGTGGATGGGTTTTTCCTGAACAGGGAGACCTGATTGTATTTGAGCAATCGGATGGAATTCAACCCAATGAATTGTTCGTCGCTGATTCAGAAATGAATAACGTCCGTCAGCTCACAGATCTGAATCCGTGGGCGAAAGACAAAAAATTGTCCAAATCAGAACTCATTCAATACACTGACATCGATGGAGATACCTTATATGGTGTGCTTTATTATCCGGCAGAATATGAGGAAGGAAAGAGATATCCGTTAGTTGCTTACGTGTATGAAACGTTCTTTAACAATGGGTTTAGTCCATTCATCAATATCCTGGCCAGCCAGAATTATTTTGTACTCCGACCTTCTGTTGATCTGGAACAGGGGTATCCCGGCGAAGCATGGATGAAAGGAGTAATGCCCGCTATCAATAAACTGGTAGATCGGGGGTTGGTAGATCCAAATGAATTGGGGCTTCAGGGAATTAGCTACGGTGGATATGCGACCAATCTCCTCATCACACAAACGGATCGGTTCAAAGCAGCCGTGAATACCTCCGGAAAAGTGAATATGATTTCCTTTCTGGGGGACAGTCCAAAAATCACTACCCGTAATTATGATGCTGCGGAAGTGGGTCAGGACCGGATAGGGCAATCCCTTTGGGAAGCGGAAGATAAATACATCGCCCATAGTGCCATCATGTATGCAGATCGTATAGAAACCCCGTTGCTCATGCTCACAGGAGAGGGAGACTGGAATGTACCTGAGACGAATCAAAGGGAGATGTATTATGCGCTCCGGCGATTAGGCAAAGAAGTGAAATGGGTTCACTACCGGTATGGAGGACATGGAGCGGGCAGAGCCGGCCGCGTGGAAGATTATCGCCATCACTGGGAAACTGTGCTGGATTGGTATGATGAACACTTCTTCCCGGAAAAGGAGGAAGAGTAAGGTACTGAAGCAGTCAGAGTTTAAAGCTAAAACATAAAAACATCTCCAATAGATAAATTTGTATTGAAGAGGTATTGGTGAGCTTGAAATCTTAATCTTCGAATTTCGAAGGGCGCAGAACTTCCACATCCTCCAGATAAACAATGCCGGAATAATTCACAAAACACTGTTCCAGAATCTGAGTAGCAATATTTTCCGCTGTTGATTGATTGTTTACAATCACATCAATTTTTATGCTTCCAAAATCAGCAACTACGGAAGCTCGTTCAGGAGTATAATGCATATGATGTTCTCCTTTTCCACCAGCCCGAACCACGGTATATCCATGGGCACCATTTTTTTCAATAATCTCACAAATCTTTTCTTTAAGTATTTTCTCCGCGACGATTACAATTTTTTTTGCCTTATAAAACTTCATGGTAACCTCCCGGGTATAGGAATTAAAGTTCAAATACAATGTGTGCCAGCGATATAAAAAGCGGAATACCTATCGCAATAGATACAGGTGTTCCAACACTGGTAGATGCCCCAATGTAAGAAGATGGATTAGCTGAAGGAATACCTGCCCTCAAAGTCGGAGGACCGGAGATATCTGAGTTTGACGAAGCAATAACCGATAGAATAACGACTCCGCCAGGGCTAAACCCAACTAATAAATGGGCAATATACCCCAAACCGAATGCAATGAGACCATGTAATAATGGGGCAAAGCCGGCATAAATGGCATACCAATGGGCAACGCTCTTCAATTCTTTTATTCTGTCATAGGCCTCCATTCCCATGATTAGCATCAGGATAGACAGAAACCCACGGAAAAGTGGTTCATAAAAGGAATCTAAAATAGGATCAGGTTTTGTGAACAGGCCAAGTGCAAGACCAAGCAATAG
>JAKSCW010000563.1 GCA_022360375.1 Balneolales bacterium | reverse complement strand
CTTCTGTTTACAGATACTGACTCCCTCGCTTATGAGATTGAGACTGAAGATTTTTACAAAGACATCAAGGCTGACGTAAAGGAGTTATTCGATACCAGCAACTATCCAAATGATCATCCAGTTATACCAACAGGTTTGAACAAGAAGGTTGTTGGTATGTTCAAAGATGAGGCTGGCGGTAAAATAATCGAGGAATTTGTAGGATTGAGAGCGAAGCTTTACGCATATAAGATGTATGAAGGTAAAGAGGAAAAGAAATGCAAAGGCGTAAAGAAATCGGTAATAGCGAAAGACATCAAGTTTAACGACTACAAGAAATGTCTCTTTGAAGGTACATCACAGTTACGAAAGATGACAGTCATACGATCGAGAAATCATGAAGTTTTCACAGAAGAGGTGAATAAAGTTGCGTTGTCTGGCAATGATGATAAGAGATTTATCCTTCCAAATCGAGTAAACACTCTAGCACATGGGCACTACCGCATAAGCGGAGCTTGAGTGAACACTCATGAGGTGGGGGATAAATTCTCCCCCACCCGTTAAATTTTAATTTAACATGATTTTACGCTAAAGTTTGAAGCAAAGGTCGGACCTGAGTTTAAGGTCCCACCCAAAATTAATCATATTCCGAAAAAGAATATGATAAATGAAAAAAAGATCTACAACGTTTTGATACCGCTACCGAAAGTCGTAGCCTCAGGCAGGAAAGGCGTATTTATTCCTCGATTGATTATATCTTGGAGTGTTAAAATGTCACTGTTTTGCAGTGACTTACTCTTCGGCTTGCGGTTCCCTGAGCCAGCCATCAATCTGTTTATTGTCGCTTCAGGAGACAACGTCTGTGATACCGGTTGAGTAACCGCTTTTGACTTTGACTTCACCTTAGCCTTAGCCTTCGCCTTCGGCTTTGTCACTTTCTTTATAGCCATATTGACGAGTTTTCCTAGATTCTCATCTACTACAGCCTGTGACTTCTTGAGAATCGCTTTCGAAGCTTGTTCACCAGCGGTGCTTATACCCTTCTTTATAAGCTTCTTCGTAGCCTCACCGCTAGCCTTTGATGCTATCTTACCTAGAACTTTTCCAATCGAACCAAAGACGCCGGAACCTGCATATCGAGGATGAGTGGAGATATATCTATTTGGGAGATACATTGTATTACTGATCTTACTTAATACCCGAGTTAATATTTTTATAATCTTCGTGATTCAATATGTTCATGTCCATCAGTGTGTCTAAAATAGTTACGATCTTATTGCGCAGACCCGTATTTCCAGCTTGATTACTCGCAAAGTTTAGTTTGAGCATCTTAATTAACAGATCAGGGTCTGATGGTAACAACTCAACCCCTTTGCCAGTTTTCTTCGGGGTACTCGTCCGTGGATGCGGGGATCTTGCCTTTTTACCTTTCTGTTGGCTCCAAATGGGACCCAAAATTTTCCACTTTTGAGCCCTGGTACTGCCCTTATGTGTGTTCGGTTTCTTTTCACTACGTATGGCATCCGTGAGCTGCATAATTTCACTGTACTTAGCGAGGTCTTCCTTGTTGTAGCTTTCATCAATCGGTCGCTTCGATACGATCAGCGACCAAAGCCCTGGTGTACCTTTGTATTTTTTGCTCTCGATGGGGTGGTCGTCTTTATCAACGGTCTTGATAATGAGGTCGTTTCCATCGATGGTGACCTCTTTATCACCTAGATAGAACTTACCATCAATGACAGTTAGTCCAGTTATGTTGTCGTATCCATCTCGAGTGGACATTGAATCTGAAATTGCCTTTAATGGCATAGCACCTAAATTCATCCCATCAAATTTAGGCACCTCAATCGGTAGTGGAGCTGCTTCTGGTAGCATTTTCAACGGTTCGAGCACCGTGCTCACTTTTTGCAACTCTTTCTGCAAATTTTCACTCTGGTCTTTTTGCGCATCGATTATAGGTTTGAATAGTTTTTCTTGCTTTGTGTAGATGTTTTTGTCCTCAAGAATCTTGTCAAACGACTGCTGTTGTATCGACCTCTTGGTTCGAAGATATTCTTGGATGATCTCATCTCTCCTTTTCGGGTCGCTTATTTTGATAAAGCTCATTGTCTTATTCGTCTATTTGAATATGGTTTTGGAAAGTATTAAATCGTTTTTCAACTCGAATTTAAGTTGAAAATTGAGTCATTTTTCAAAGCAATTTTCAAAGCAATTTTCAATCGAATTTCAATCGAAATTTGACTCGAAAACCAAATTTTAGGTTGAAACCGAAGTTTGGCTTCGTTTCGAAAAACTTCGTCGAAATAGACTTTTTTCAATCTCTTTGATCGCATCCTTCCTGCCTCGCTCCATCCAAGCATTTTGCTGTTCAAGGTCTGAAATTTTCGCCTCAGCACGTGTCTGTACTCTTTTCTTCATTCGTTCAAATTTTCGATGCAGATCGAGGCAAAGCCTGTATTGCTCATCTGAGACGTGACCATTGGACAATGCCTTTGAAGTTTCAGCTCGAACATCTTGAAGTGTGGATTGACAGATTTCCACAATCTTTGCATGCTTTTTGATTTTGACTGAAGTCTTCCTAAAAACATACTTCGCAAAGAGAGTACCACACCCAAAAGCTAAGCCAGTCGATTGAATAGCAACCGCTATCGGAGTTCCCACTATTGTTGTCAACACCGCAAGTCCGGCCGCTGTTGCACCCACCGCTAAGGTTGTGCAAGAATGATCGACAACGTGTGCTGCGCTCCTAAATTTCTTGTACCTCTTTACAAGAGCTTCACGCTCAGATTTTTCTTTCTCAAGCTCGGAGATCATTTGATTGATGCTATGCAACCGCGTTGCATGAGCAATGGGATAACCACCACTATCACTAGGTGAAGGGGGAGGCGCTGATGGTGTTGGCGACAATTCCTCTCGTAATCGTTGACCTAATTCAATATAATTTTCTGCCTGCATCTCATGTGAATACTCCATCTTTATCTTAGTCTAGAAAAGTTTTAGATCTTTTCACATCATTAATATGCAAAGTGGTGTGCCTTTCTGAATTAAAACATGTGATTTATGTGTGGATTGTGGACTTGCATCTGAAATAACACCTATCGAAACAATGATATCGTCACAGCTCTCAGCAATGATGGAGTTGATGAGACCTAAACGACGATGCCTTAACTCCTGCGGTAGTGATACGAAGATTGGTGTTTGAGCTATGCTTGCCTCTATACCTAGACTTAACATCTTGGGATCCCACCCAATCTTCATATCTTTTTGCGCGTAAACAATTCGAAGATTGCTACTTCGCTGTGGAGTAATAAATTTGTGCACAGGCATGATCTGATATAAGGATTAATAATTATATCTTTATATATATATAAAAAATTATGGCACAGCAAATAGATGTTGATGGATTAATACTCCCCAACAAACCACTTACCAACGTAGAATTAATCAATGCTTGCGACATGCTCAAAATACCTATACGAGGGGTTTTTATGCGCGACAATCTTCCAAAGCGAGCAAAGCGTAAAGAATGTGGTATCATCAATTTAGACGACACTTTTGGACGTGGAACGCATTGGGTTTGCTACCTCAAGGATGGTGCAACTAAGCTATATTTTGATAGCTTTGGCCTGCAACCACCGCTGGAATTGCAAGAATATCTTGGTAAAAGAGGTGTTATGTACTCAACATATGAGATTCAGTCACCTGAACAAGTCATCTGCGGTCATCTCTGCCTGCATGTACTTAATCAGTTTAAAAATAATATATGTCTTGAGTCTTTTGAGGAGTGCTTGTTGAATTTATTTTAAAATAATATAATCCTTGCATTACATAAGTAATACAAAAAACTGAAGGTATGCCAGTGAACAAATTTGGTGTCACAACCGACGCATACGGGAATCGAATTAGATCTGGAGGAACTATCACACAGAGTGGTGGTAGTGGTGGTGGCGTTTCACAAACATATGTAGACACGAATTTTATGCGTCGAGATGGCTCGAGTAGCTTTACCGGAGATGTGAGTATGAACAACCACAAAATCGAAAACCTTCAAGCACCTGCGCCGGGTGCCTCCGATGATACCGCCGCGACGAAAGGCTACGTGGATCAATCAATCGCTGATGAGACCGCGTCAATATTTCAAACCGCGGGTCAAACATATCTTTCAAGAGTCAACGGTGGATCTGTAGGTGGCGCCATTAACATGAATGGTAACAACATAACTGGACTGCCTTCAGTCCCAACCTTCACGTCAGCCGCATCGTCAAAGGCTTATGTCGATAATCAAACGACTGCCACCTTACAAAACGTCAATAACACGTTTTTGAGAAAGGATGGAGCTAATGCGATGACAGGAAATCTCAATGCGGATAGTTTTCGAATTACGAATCTTCCTGTTCCTCAAGATGATGCTGATGCAATCAACACAACTTATGCTGATTCTCGGTATTTGAAGCTTGATGGGACAGGTGTTATGACTGGACCATTAAACGTGGGATTTCAAACTATTGAAAATGTGCAGCCACCGACCACAGAAAATCAACCAGCCACGAAAGGTTATGTGGATACAGAGATTACGAAAAGTTTAACGTTGAACAGTAACTTTCTTGCAGAACTTTCAAACGAAGTGGAGGTAACCTCTAGCGCCGCTTATACCCCTATAGCTCCGTGGAGTGTGATTCGTACTGAGGGGAACGACATTTCGATTGCTACAGCTAATGTCACGTCGGATACACTTTCAATAAGCGGTCAAGCGACGGTCACGGTAACGACGACTTATCGATTACCTAGTGCAGCTCTCGCGCCTAGGCTCGATTGTATTTTTTCTTTCGCGAGTGGTGGCGTGAGTATTGTTGACCACAGGGTCGAGAACCAGACTGCTGGAACATACACGTTTACAATCTCACTCAACAAAGAGAGTGACGGTGTTGAAACTTATAACTTTGGCGTTCTAAACTCGAACAGGAGGTTCTTTGTTGAGACGACGACCCAGGTCGAGGTTTTTGGTAGCGGTGGACAGTATGTTAAGACGAGTGAGTTTAACCTCACCGAGGAAGCTCTTGAGAGCGGAACTCTACCACTAGGCAACGGATCCGTCACTTTACAAGATTCACCAGAAGGGAAAAATAAGATGGTGTTTACACTGTCATCACCATCTCAGGGCTTAATGCAGTTTACTGTTTATCCTAACCTGTTGGATGTGGCGATGACTGATTGGGTGTTTAACGTTGGCGGACCTATCACAGTTAATGGAACAAATCATAAAAACGTTAGTTTTGCACCGGGTGATGATTTTCAAATAACAAGTATAGCTGGAAGATAAAATTCCAAAAAACGCGATAAAGATTTTATTTTCATTATACAAAGATGTACTCCACCAAGAACCTTCAAAGAAAGACACTTATTTTCACATTTATTCACAGGGATTGGTATCTCAAACGCTACAACCTCTGGGATGATTGGATCACCCGGAAAGACTTTCGTTTGAAGTGGGCTTTCTATGAAGATCACTTACGTGAAAAAGGCCTCGAAGACGATCTTGAAGTTAATGATAAATGTATCGTTCGTAATGCTTTTTTTGACCGTAATGCTAACTAAGTCTACAAGGCAGACTTTGTTTCTTTTCACGTTGCGTGAAAAGAAAAATGATATTCAGTTTAATCACATCGTTCAAATAAACCTGAGTTTGAAACGGTGCGCTCGAATTTGGGAGTTTTCCCATCAACTTCGTAAACGACGATCTTACAGCTCAATTTAATATTAGGAGCTGTGATGATCCTTTTTCTCAGAGCATGCCTACATATTGAGACACCACCTAGTCGTCTCGACGAATCTGAGATTGGTTTACAAGTTTCTTCTCCTTTTTCGTTAGTTTCAGTTATCGTGTATGGATAGGAAGAACCAAGAGAAAATTCTGCATTGTGGATGGTCTCATTAACCGTGATGTCAAAACAGTCAAAGCACATGCGACCGTCTTGATATTCGTCTTGAACGTGATCCTCGACGACATCGTTAAATTCAACATAAACTCCACATCCCTCACAAAATGTGTAAAATACGTCTGCAAGCTCATTACCATAGCGCTCTCGCACACTTACGGTTCTGTCGAAATTTTCCATCTTTGCGTTTCT
>JAKSCW010000161.1 GCA_022360375.1 Balneolales bacterium | reverse complement strand
CTGAGCAATAAAACAAGATAGTATTACTGGTTTTGATGAGGGGTAAAGGAATGAAAAAAAATTAAGCCAGTGCCATTTTTCTATTACATGTGGTTAAGTATTGCAGACGGGTAAGCCCGGTTAAATTGCTACTTCAACACAAAGGATGGATAGCAGGTGATACCGTAAGATTGCTTTTTTCTGAAGATGATTTAAAGCCAGGAACAGAAGAGGTACTGTTTGATGCAAACAAGAAGATCAATGAGTGGTTTGAAGGGTAAGATAAATAGTAGTTAATGAGGGCTGTTATTCATCTTTTATACAGTGAATAGGGTCGATTAAAGCCGCTTTTATGGATTGTGAACTAATAGTTAACAGAGCAATCCCTGCGGATATTAATCCTGCAGCGACAAATATCCACCAGTCGATTTCTATTCTGTAAGCATAATTTTGCAACCAGTTATTCATTAAAAACCAGGCAACAGGAGCTGCAATAAGAAATCCAATAACTATCATTTTCAGGAAACTTCCGGTAACCAGGGTTAGAATATTTTGTAAGGAAGCGCCAAGGACTTTTCTTATGCCGATTTCCTTTCTTTTTTGGTGAACACCGAGCGCCGTTAGCCCAAAAAGCCCCAAAGAAGCAATTAAGATGGCTAAAATGCTAAATGATGTGAACAGCGTAGCTCTTTGAGTGTCCGTTTTATATAACTCATTCACCCTGTCTTCCATAAAAATAAACTCGAAGGGTCTCTCCGAATACTGTTGTAGAGATCCCTTCATCATAGCAATAAGCTCCTGGGAATTGTCCGTACGTACTTTAACGGAAATATATCTAAAAGGATCTCTTGCCTTTAATTCTATGTAAACCGGGCTGATTTTAGTATGCATCGGGTGAAGATGAAAGTCCTTAACTACGCCCATAATAGTTAGGTACGGCCGGTTACCATCATCAGTTATGATTTGCCCGACAGCTTCAATAGGGTTCAGACCCATCATCCCGGAAGCCGCTTCATTAATTAAGATAAAGCGTTCCTGCTGTTCCGTTTGCCGTACCGGAAGGGATTGACCAGCGATTATCTCAAATCCATATATTTCTAAAAACTCGTGGTTATTAATATTCAGGCGTGAGATTGAAAAATCATCGTTAGGATTACCTCCATCGTCATCATTTAGCATAGTGGCAGAGGTTACATTATGCGGCAAACTATGCGAAGCTGCAATTGCAGAGACCCCGGGGTGTTGTAGCCATTCATTCTTAATGTTAATGAAATTATCATTAATGCTTCGATCCTGTGTTCCGATCGTAATAATATCATCCTGTTCAAAACCAAGTTCTGAATTCCCGATAAAAAGAAACTGCTGATACATAATGAGGGTACAAATGACCATAACAATAGATACAGCATATTGAGCGGTTATCATCCATTTCTGGGTACTGTTTTTCTTAACGCTTCCTTTTAGGTTCCCTTTAAGTGTTTGTATAGGTTTTATGGATGACAGAACGAATGCCGGATAGCTTCCTGATAAGACTCCCAGAACGGCGATGACACCAGCAATTTTAAGTAGCAGATCGGGCTTACCGAGGATGTTAAAATCCAATTCCCGGTCAAGCAATATGCCAAATTCAGGCAGCAACGCCGATGCTAAAAAAAGAGCGATAAAAAAAGCCAGAAAAGAAAAGAAAACGGATTCCATCAGGAATTGGGTGAGCAGTTGTTTTTTTTCTGCACCAACCGTTTTTCGCAAACCCACTTCTTTGGCCCGGTTAATTGAACGGGCTATGGAAAGGTTCATATAGTTGATACAAGCTAAGGCTAATATCAAAATGGCAATAATAATGAACAGGTTTATTTGCTGCCTGTTTCCTTTCAGGTCAAAGTCATTATTTATCTGAGGGCTAAGATGTACTTCCGGTAAAGACCGAAAGAGGTATTCAAAATCAAAAGGACGGTCAGCAGTCCAATACGTATCAATTAACTCCGGCATCTTAGCTTGCAGAGTTGAGGGGCTTGCTGAAGGATAAAGGCTAAAGAAAGTATAGTAATCGCTGCCATCCCATTTATCTTTTTTAAACTCGCGCAAGTACCTGGGATTCCCTTCAAGATTTGCCATGAAAGAAAACTGAAGGGTAGAATTTCTTGGGAGATCCTTTATTACACCAGTTATTTGATAGGGCTTATTGTTGTAGTCAAGAGTTTCCCCAACGGAATTTCTCTTTCCAAATATTTTCATGGACAGAGATTCGGTAAGGATCAAACTTTCGGGATTATTAAACGCAGCTGAGGGGCTTCCGTATATAAAAAAGTCGTAAGCGAATACGTTAAAGAAGTTCCTGTCAGCAGTTATCCCTTCTTCCCAAAAGGAAGTATTCTCATCAAGAGTTAAAAGTCCGAACCCTTCAGAAAAGGTAGTGGCATATTCAACTTCAGGATAGTTATGCATTAACGTGGAAGCCATTTGCGCCGGTGTTGCTGCCCAGGAAGTAGATCCCCGGAATTCATCGTCAGGTGTGTTTTCATATACATGGTAGATCTGGTCGGCATTATCATAAAAAAGGTCATAGGATTGTTCATGATCCACAAAAAAGTAAATCATTATAAAACAGGTAATTCCAATAGCCAGGCCTGCTATATTTATCGAAGCGTATAATTTCTGTTTCAGAAGGTTTCTCCAGGCGACTTTCAGATAATTTTTGTACATCCCTAAATCTCCCATCAGGTCTGGTTGGCCAAGGTTTTTAATTATTCCCGGACGAAATAATAGTAACACCTCTTTTAAAAGGATTTGATCCGCTTTGGTTTTTCCGGATTCATCTACATTTCTGTAATACACTTCAATGAGGTCACCTTCGATATCCGCATGATACCCGGGATGACAAAACCATTTCAGCAGAACCAAAGGGAGTTTGGGTGGGGTTACACTAGCCATAGTTTGGTCCTACATATCCTGTACGATTTGAGGTAAGGCACTCCAAAGTCTGTTTCGGATTTCTCTGGAGCTTTCGAGAGCATTTTTACCATGGCTGGTAAGTGTAAAGTAGAGTTTAGGCCGCCCACCTCTTCTGTTATTACTCTCGCCCTGGCTAGACTCAAGAAAGCCTTTTCTTTCCAGCCTTCGAAGTGTTGTTTGAAGAGCCCCAACACTTACTGAGCGGTTTAGCCTCGTTTCAATTTCATCTTTTATACTTACCCCGTATGCATTGCCGTGTAAAATACCTACGGTTAGTAATACCAGTTCTTCAAATTCACCAATTTGGAAACGTTTCATATCAATACTATTAAATAGTAAAACTATACACAATCGAGAAATAAGAGTCAATACTACTTTGTAGTAATATTTGTCTCATTGAGAAAGGGGATAATGATGCATCCTTTGATAAACCTTTTATCAATCGCACTATTTACTTTGCGTTCTCGATAAGTTCATCCAGAGTCATATCGAAATAGTATTCCTTCCATTCAGGATGGATTCGATCGAGTAAATAAGCCTTACCCATGCCCATATAGTAAAACATAACACGCCCTTTTACCCCAGCCCCTACAAATCGAATCGGGTTAAGTACTCTGCTCGTTGTATAGCGTCCTGTCTTTTCTTCAAAACTTGCTTCCGGAAAATGATTAAGAAATTCTTTTGATGGATTGTACTTATCTGCCTGGGAAGCCAGGTTTGCAAGTTGTGTTTCCACATACCTGGCAACACCTTCCGTCCATTCAGTCCGGGCTTTATACCCAAGAAGCATACTGTCTTGCGCAATAGAGTATTGTATTAACTGAATGTCACCTAATCTTTCAATAAGCAGGTTTTTTTCATATTGAACCAGGGAATCTTTTGTAATGCCTTTATAAACCCGATCAGCTTCAAGCCTTAGTGAGGCAAGGATGTCACCCGAATTAAACGCTGAAAATAGCTCTGCCTGACTCAATGATTCTGTTTCTTCAAAGTTTTTGGAAAACTCTAGCGACAGTTGATCAGACATGGCTTCCGTAAACTGGAATACATGAAACATCTCATGAGTTGCTTTTAATATCCACTCAGTACTGCTCTCTTCTTCAGTAGGGGAAGTCATGACCACAGTTGGGATGCCGTTTATATCCATGGTTGCCTCAAGATCCAGAGAGTCAGTTCGTACTTTTCGATAAACGGATGCCCCAGGAAGTATCTCAGGATAAGGTTTGTAGCCGTCTGGTGGGTTTTCGTGAAAGAGCAAATAGTCGAATCCTTCCTTTTTATAAAGAAAAGGAACCTTACGTGGAGACCATCCTTTCCAAACCATGTTACCCAATTGTTTCTGTAAATGAAAAGATTCATTAATAAGGGCAACATCCCGTTGGTTTAGTTCATGATCCTGGGCTAAAGCACTGATCGAAAAAAAAGAAAGGAAAGCGAG
>JAKSCW010000323.1 GCA_022360375.1 Balneolales bacterium | reverse complement strand
CGGCATGTTGATGTCCAGGAAGATAAGATCGATGGGTTCGTCTTTGAGAACCTGTACTGCTTCCACCGCAGATTCACACTGGGCAATAAGTTCGAGACTGGGAACCATTCCCACTAATTCTTTTAAGATGTTGCGGGAAGCAAAATCGTCATCAACAATAATACAATTCATAAAGCACGTTCTGTTTCGCTATTAAATCAGATAATGCGAAGTGAACGTTCCCAATTTACATGCTGCTTTTTGCCGAAATATCTGAACCACCCCGCAATTGCACTCAGGTGCATAAAGGTGAAATATACAATTAATAATAAAGGCTTTGGAAGATTCTTAATATTTTTTTCGATTGCTAAATAAGTGAGCCCAAGAGCGAATGTACCTGACAGGAAAAAAGCCAGGTAAAAGATTGAGTGAAGCATTAAATAGCCACTCGAAATGTAGCTCAGAATTAATGCCATCGGTGCCATAGTCCAACGGCTGGCCCGGTGAAACGTAAAAGCAAAGGATTTTAGTCCATAGCGGCTAACATTAAACAACCGGCTGCTTCGGATTACCGATTGCACACCACCTGCACAAATCCTGACTTTACGTTTCCATTCTTCTTTGTAAGAGACGGAACCGTATTCCATCGCGCATGCTTGTGGTTCATAAACTACCCGGTAGCCTTGTTCAATTACCCTCGTTGAAAGCATGAAGTCATCAAGGAGAGTGTCGCCTGGCAGGCTATCGTATAAGTCAGCGCGAATGGAGAATAGCTCTCCGGCTGCGCCTATTACTGATGCCACTTCTGAGTCCAGTTTTTTGAGCCAGGATTCGTATTTCCAATACAATCCCTCGCCATTGGCAGCTTCTCCCTCTTTTTTGGCAAGCACTTTTTTCTCACCGGCTACCATACCTACTTCCGGGTCCTTATAATTCTTTGCGATGTGGAATAATGCATCTTCATTCAAATCGGTGTTAGCATCTGTGAAGACTAAAATCTCAGAATTCGCAATTCTGGCTGCCCGATCCATGGCTTTGATTTTTCCATTCCTGGCCGATTGATGGAGTAACAGAATTTGATCGCCAAATTTTGAAGCAATCTCGTTAGTCCTGTCATCGGAACCATCCGTCACCACAATTATTTCTTTCTTTCCTTCGGGGTAAGTAAGATGGAAGCTATTCATGATTTTTTGTTCAATCCATGCTTCTTCGTTGTAGGCAGGTATTATGACACTTATCGTAGGAAGATCACTTGTTTCCAACGAACCCGAGATCCTACGTTTTTTAAGTACATACTTAAAAATGGTCATAATCGGGCCATAAAGAACATAAACGAACACAATCACTATTACACTTAGTGCAAATATAGCTTCCATCTTTTTGCCCCCCGTTTAACCTGCTATTCTTAGTTCAAGTTGGTTGTTCCTGTATACCGCGTCCTTAAAATACGCCAATGTCTTAGCCAGGCCATCTTTTCGTTTTACCTTTGGCTCCCATCCCAGGGTTTGTTTTGCTTTATCGATGTTTGGCTGCCGTACTTTTGGGTCGTCTGAAGGAAGGTCTTTGAACACAATTTTGCTTTCACTTCCCGTTAACTCCACGATTTCTTTAGCAAAATCAAGAATGGATACTTCCTGGGGATTACCAATGTTAACCGGCTCGCACTCATCACTCATGGCAAGACGATAAATTCCTTCTACTAAATCATCCACATAGGTAAAGGACCGGGTTTGAGACCCATCACCGAATACGGTAATGTCTTCTCCGCGAAGGGCCTGCCCCATAAACGCTGGAAGTGCCCGCCCGTCATTTAATCGCATCCTTGAACCATAGGTATTAAAAATGCGCACAATTCGGGTTTCTACCCCATGGTAGCGATTATATGCCATAGTTATTGCTTCAGCGAAACGTTTGGCTTCATCGTATACACCCCGCATACCCACCGGGTTTACATTCCCCCAGTAATCTTCTTTTTGCGGGTGGATCAAGGGATCGCCATATACTTCACTTGTAGAGGCTAAAAGAAACCGTGCCCCTTTATCTTTTGCTACCCCAAGCGCTTTGTGTGTTCCCAGGGAACCCACTTTTAATGTTTGGATAGGCATTTCTAAATAGTCGATCGGCGAAGCTGGCGATGCGAAGTGCAATACCAAATCAAGCTCTCCGGGAACATGAATGAATTCAGTTACATCCTGCTTCACAAAGTGAAAGCGATCGTGACCCAGCAGATGTTCTACATTTGCTAAAGAACCTGTTGAAAGATTATCCATGGCGATAACCTCCCAACCTTTGCCGATAAATTTATCTGAGAGATGGGATCCTAAGAACCCGGCTCCACCTGTTATTAATACTCGTTTCATTTTCATTTTTTTCTCCATTTTTTATTTAAAACTAGGCAGTTTTGGTGTCTCTCAGGGTGATTTTCGTTGAATGGTCAATTATAGTCGATAAACTGAATTGATCTTCGGATGAAGCAAATGGAAGTTCGTTTGAACGATACCCTTCCGGGTTCCGGAGTTGCCAGAGCCATGCATCATTGCACATTCTTTCAAGATCGAAGAGGGCTCTCCAGTACAATTTTTTATACGCTTTTGTTGGGTCGGCCCAAACTTCCACAGCGTCGCCCTCTCTCCTGTCTACAATCTCATAAGGAATAGTAACGCCACTTACTTTTTCAAAAGTCCTGATCACTTCAAGTACAGAATATCCCTTGCCTGTTCCTAAATTGATTACTTCATATCCGTTTCCGTGAAGAGATTCTAACGCAGCAATATGACCCGCTGCCAAATCACACACATGAATGTAATCCCGGATGCAGGTTCCATCCTCCGTGGGATAGTCTCCACCAAACACGTATAGCTTTTCTCTCTTCCCAATAGCTACCTGAGTAATGTATGGAATGAGGTTGTTTGGAATTCCGGACGGATCTTCTCCCATTTCACCAGAAGGGTGTGCTCCAATTGGGTTGAAGTATCTTAATGAGGTTATGTGCCATTCCGGGTCAGATGCAGCCAAATCTGACAGCATATGTTCAATCATCCATTTGGTCCTGCCGTACGGATTGCCAGGCTGAAGCGGACTTTCTTCTGTAATGGGACACTGTTCAGCATTTCCATATACTGTGCAGGAAGAGCTGAATACCAGGTTTTTTACTCCATGTTTTGCCATTACCTCCAGCAAAATGGTTGTGCCCTTCATATTATTGGAATAGTACAGCATTGGGTCCTCTACCGATTCACCTACTGCTTTATATCCTGCAAAATGAATAACGCTATTGATGGGGTAAACCGTGAATAATTCGTCTAAAGCTTTTTCATCACGGATATCAACAGGACGAAAAATGATACTACGATCTGACAAAGCAGTGATCCTGTTGATCACCGCTTTTTTACTATTTGCCAGGTTATCGATACCAACAACGTCATAACCTTCTTCCAATAGCTGGATGATAGTGTGGCTGGCAATAAAACCAGTTGCCCCGGTTATCAAAACCACCGGCCTAGATTGCGAGGTACTCATTGGCTACCTCCGCTTTTACATTCTCACGACCAACGCTTACATACGTAATTTTTTGATCTTCCATAGTTTCCAGGTCGTACAGGTTACGTCCGTCAAATATCACAGGGTTTTCCATGAAAACAGGAAGAACCGAAGTATCGAATTCACGGAATTCATTCCATTCTGTAGCAATGATTAGTGCATCAATACCAGATAATGCTTCCATCTTTTGATCTATATAATCTGTGCTGGAATTCACCAAATCAGAAGCAGCCCGCTGGAACGTTTCTTTGGCTTCAGGGTCGTAGGCTTTGAATGTAGCCCCTCGTTTTGCCAATTCATGCATCAGGTATAACGCTGGCGCTTCCCGTACATCATCTGTTTCGGGTTTGAAGGCCAATCCCCAAACTCCAAATACTTTTCCGGTTAAATCTTCGCCAAATTGTTTAACCACTTTTGGTACCATGCTCACTTTCTGTGATTCATTGACCTTCATTACCGCATCCAGGATTTTGAAATCGTAGTTATTCTTACCGGCGGTGTAATGAATAGCCTGAACGTCTTTAGGGAAACAACTTCCGCCATAACCAATACCGGCATTTAGGAATTTGGCACCAATTCGGGAATCGGAACCGATTCCGTTTTTGATGAACTCCACATTTGCTCCTACTTTCTCGCAAATATTTGCGATCTCGTTCAT
>JAKSCW010000392.1 GCA_022360375.1 Balneolales bacterium | reverse complement strand
ATTATTCTGCAAAGAGCTTTCTATTCGAAAGGATTCTATCCAGATAGGACTCGGGATTTATCGTCCTTGTATTCAATCCTGCCGTAACAGTTTTGATTACTTAATCCGGTACTAAATAACACAGAAAAAAAGGGCGAAACAAGAAAAAAAAGCATTACTTTCCCACAATTTTTCCACGTAGTTATCCACAATGTTAGCTCTAGGTTATCAAATTACTACTATTCGAATTTTACCCTCAAAATAGGTTGAGAGTGGTAGGGTTGAATGTCATATATCTGTTTAAAAACCCATGACAAAAACAGAGGGATATTCTTATTTATTCAAATGCAACTGAGGGATACCGGTTCAAAATAATGAAACCGATGATTCGCCAAATTTTGTACTGGCAGGCGTTTTTTGGCACAAATCTTACCATAAAAGGCACAAATGTCTTCCTTTGTGCCCATATCATATTTTAAAAAATAAGGGTACCCGTAGCCTAAATTTCATCGCTTTATCTACTAGTAACTACTAACTACGACTAATACGATTTCGAAGCGGTCGTTGAAATGGTTGCGGGTGTTTCTTTTTCAACAATATTTATGCACTGTAGAACCACTCATTATGAAATCAAATTTTGGTTTTTTATCTGTTACCACACTGATTTTTATAGCCTCTCTTAACCTTTTCTCTTCTTCTGTATTAGCCAGGCAATTTTCAGGAGGAACCGGCACCTCTGATGACCCCTGGCAAATAGATTCTGCAGACGAACTGAGTGAGGTTCGGCATTATTTAACAAATCATTTTATACTTACCGCAAACATCGACCTGGATGTTTTTCCATACAACACCGGTTCAGGATGGGAGCCCATAGGAACAGACGGAGTTTTTTTCGAAGGATCATTTCAGGGAAACGGGCTAACAATTTCAAACCTTTTCATTGACAGAAGTACTACATTTTATGTGGGTTTATTTGGGAGTATAACTGGAGAAATTGACAGCTTAAATCTGGAAAATGTAAATATAACGGGGGGAGAAAAAACAGGCGGATTAGTTGGTTTAAACTACGGTACTATTTCATATAGTCATGTTACTGGTAACCTGACGGGTTCAGGAAGAGAAATTGGAGGTATTGCAGGGAATAATAATTCGGGCGGAATTATTGAATATAGTTCATCGGGAGTTAGAGTTGAACAGACAGGAGGTCAAGATGCAGGCGGGATCACCGGAAGAAACCAGGGTGGTACCATAAGATACAGCTTTGCCACGGATTCTGTAATCAGCAATAGCGATAGGGCTGGTGGACTTGCCGGGTCAAATACAAATCCCGGCACCATCACTGACAGCTATGCAACGGGGCACGTAGTTAGTACATCGAGCCAGGTTGGAGGTCTGGTGGGAAGAAATTCCGGTGGTAGTACTTCTATTACAAATAGCTATTCAACAGGCTCGGCTTCAGGGGCTGGCTCTGTAGGGGGATTGATAGGTTTATATCAAAGCGGAACCATGACATCAAATTTCTGGGATACCGAAACAAGTAGAAATGCAAGTTCAGGATCGGGAACCGGGAAAACTACCTCCGAAATGCAAGAAGAAGCTACATTTACGAATTGGGATTTTTCCACAATCTGGGGTATTAACGAAGGAAGTAGCTATCCATATCTCTTAAACAATTTGCCGGAATCTATTGGAGATTCTCCCTTCCAAAGTGGTTCAGGAACCTCAGAAGACCCCTACATGATCGCTACTGCTGCACAGTTAGATTCAATGCGCAACTACAATACCTCGCATTTTAAACTAAATGCAAACCTGGACTTAAATGTCTCACCTTACAATACCGGGGAAGGCTGGGAACCAATAGGCAGCACTGGTGCTGTTTTTGGAGGTTCGTTAGATGGAGCCGGATTTGTGATTTACGGTTTGACTATAGACAGGCCCACTGAAGATTCCGTAGGTCTGTTCCGCTTTATAAATAGCGGAAGTATTACAAATCTTGGGATCGTTGATGCATCGGTAGAAGGTGACAGCTATGTTGGAATATTAATGGGAACTAATAACTCAGGCTCTATAACTAATAGCTATGCTACCGGTACTGTGATTGCGAATGGAAGCTATGCCGGAGGGTTGGTAGGAATTAACACCGGTTCCATTGATACAACATACGCTTCTGCTACTGTCAGCGGTTCGATTGCCGGAGGGCTGGTAGCTTCCAATAGTGGAACGGTAACCGAAAGCTATTGGAATAGAAAAAACCGTACTGAGGAAAGCGGGATAGGTACCGGCTCTTCAACAACAGGTACTACCGCTCTTGATAATAACTCGATGAAAAGGGAAGTAAACTTCAATTCCGAGATGTTTGTAAGTACATGGGCAATCAGTGATAAAAATGGGTATCCATATATAAGTAGTAATACCCCTCCTATTCTTCCGGGAATAAATGACTATTCATATAATTTCGGTAATGGTACTGAAGTTGATCCATACCAGATTACCCTGACTTCGCATCTTGATTCACTCCGTGCCTTTATATCTACTCCTGATGTCTATTATGAGCTTACCAATAACTTCGATTTAGATGTCTCCCCTTATAATTCCGGGGAAGGATGGGAGCCCATTGGAGGAGGAGATAATCCATTTATGGGAAATATACAGGGAGGCGGATACAAAATCTCCGGACTTATGATTAACAGACCTTCCGAAGATCACATTGGGTTTTTCGGAGTAGCAGGGGGGGAAATAGACAGCCTCTGGTTCGATAGTGTTTCAGTAACCGGCAATAATAACGTAGGAAGTGTTGCCGGGGTTATCGCTGATACCGCCAGGTATATTTTTGCTACAGGAACGGTTACAGCAAATGGGGATTCAGTTGGCAGTATTGCCGGGATAAATAGTGGCTTGATTACAACTAGCTACACACTTGCTAACGTTTCTGGAAGCAGCGTGGTTGGCGGATTAGCTGGCTATAACTCCGGCACCATTGACACCAGCTATGCAGCCGGGGATGTTACAGGAAGCGGAAGTAACGTAGGAGGTCTGGTTGGAGCAAGTAGTGTTGGAGTTGCAACCACCAGTTACTGGAATAAAGGAACTACCTCCCAGATTACATCAAGCGGAGGAAATGGGCTTACCACGGCTGAAATGAAGCAAAGCACTAACTTTATGAACTGGGATTTCACAGCAACCTGGAGCATATCAGAGGCTGCCAGCTTTCCGTATTTGGGCATGTACACTACTTCACCGTTACCGGGAACGGGAATAATTTTTGGTGGAGTAGGGGGGACAGGTACTTCCGGCGATCCTTATTTGATTACACAATCGGACCATCTTGCTATGATGAATGACAGTTTAAGTTCTCATTTCAGGTTAGCAAAAGATATTGATCTTAGTCACATCCCGGATTGGACCCCCATAGGGGATGGTAGTAAT
>JAKSCW010000388.1 GCA_022360375.1 Balneolales bacterium | reverse complement strand
TCTCTTTTAGCCAATCAATACTTTTTTCATTGGTGATAGTAAGGCTTTATTAGACGGAACAAACTGAGCCGATAGGCTAAGTCTATCTACGTGCGTCGAAAAGGGTAACCGTGAAAATCAGGTTCGAGTTGGGTGGAATGACAGCACCATTTCCGGCTTCACCATAGCCATAAACAGAAGGGATGAATAACCGGATTCTGCCTCCTTCGTTGATTAGAGGAACACCGATTTTCCAACCTGAAATTAAACCACCATCCAAATTGAAAGAAGTAAAATTGGCTGTGAAATCGAAAGGGTCATCATCATTGGTTAATAAGAACCCCTCATAGGTAACTACTACTTCATCGCAAGATTCGGGAAACCTGCCATCACCTTCCCGCTCGATAACATACCGCAGTCCACTGGGGTGCTCCATCGCCTGGATGTCATTTTGTTCCAGGTAAGCATCAATTTCAGCAATATCGAGCGCAAGCTGGGTTTCGTCTACCTGGAAGTTTAAATCAGCATCGCAATCATCGTTGCAGTGCATAAGTGCGAAACAAAGAAACAGGGGAAGAAGAATTCGGTTCATAAAGATTTATGCATTAAAAAAGCCCCGGTTACGGGGCTCCCGAAAGATAATAAAATGAATTCTACTATACCTCATTAAGTGCTTCATTCAGAGCCTGAAGGCTTTTCTTTGCATCACCAAAGAACATTTGGTTTTTTTCAGCATAGAAAAGTGGGTTATCAATTCCCGCATAACCCACACTCAATGAGCGTTTGAAGACAACGGTTCGCTTTGCCTCATCTACATCCAGGATAGGCATGCCGTAAATTGGACTGCCAGGATCAGTTTTTGAAAGTGGGTTCACTACATCATTCGCACCAATAATTAACACCACATCGGTTGAAGCAAATTCAGGATTGATCTGATCCATGTCGTAAAGTAAATCGTAAGGTACATCGGCTTCTGCTAACAGAACATTCATATGGCCCGGCATACGACCTGCAACCGGGTGAATTCCATACTTAACCTGAACACCACGGGCTTCTAATTTTGTAGCTACTTCTTTGATTATATGTTGTGCCTGGGCTACGGCTAATCCATACCCGGGAACAAATATAACCTTTGAAGCATAAGCTACCTGGATGGCCAAATCTTCAGCAGAAGTCTCCCGAACAGTTTTATCGCCGCCATCAGCGCTACTTCCGCCTGAGCCTCCATCTCCACCAAAGCTTCCAAAAATTACATTTGCCAGAGAACGATTCATAGCAACACACATGATGTTGGTAAGAATCAAACCAGCAGCTCCGACTAATGCACCCGAAACGATCAATAAATTGTTGCCAAGTACAAAACCAGCCATGGAAGCAGCTATGCCAGAGTAAGAGTTAAGAAGGGAAATAACCACGGGCATATCCGCACCACCAATCGGAATTACAGAAGTGATACCTATTAATAATGAAACCCCAAGAATCACCCAAAAAATGGTTGGATTAGTTGGATCGAAGCTGAAAAACCCAATGAGTATCAACACGGCAACCATAGAACCAATGTTGATGATATTCAGGCCTGGGAAGGTGATGGAGTTTCCAGAAATGAAGCCCTGAAGTTTCCCAAAAGCAATAAAACTTCCGGTGAATGTGAGTGCACCGATAAAAATACTCAGCCCAATGGTCACCAAACCAGTATTATCAAAGGTAGTTACATCGGTTGTTCTGGCAAATTCACCCCATGCAACTAATGCAGAGGCACCACCTCCAAACCCATTAAATACGGCTACCAGTTCAGGCATAGATGTCATTGCCACCCTTCGGGCAAGTATGGCACCGATAGCCCCACCTATCAATACTCCGATAATAATCAGTTCAAATGAAACAATTTGTTGATCAAAAAGGGTAACGACGATACCGATAAGCATTCCTGTTGCAGCAAGCTGGTTACCGCGCCGGGCAGTTTGGGGAGAATTGAGCAATTTAAGCCCACGAATAAAAAAAGCGGTTGCTACCAGATACATTAACTGAATGGTATCCGGTAACCATACAAGAACGGATTCAGGCAAAAACTGGGTCATTTGTCATCCTCCTTTTTCTTGAACATTTCCAGCATCCGATCAGTAACCATGAATCCTCCCACTACATTGATGGTAGCGAAAATAATCGCGGCCAAGCCAAGGTAACGCCCTAATTCTTCGCCCACAGATCCGGCCACAATTAATGCCCCAACTATGGTAATTCCGGAAATAGCGTTAGCACCACTCATAAGTGGTGTATGTAAGGTAGGTGGTACTTTTGAGATGAGTTCAAAGCCAATAAAGCAGGCAAGCACAAAAATAAACAGTAAGATGATTAAGGGAATTTCAATCATAGCTCTATCCTTTTAAAAGGGGAGTAATGATTTCCCCGTTATGAGTAATGGTTGTATTCAACAAAATTTCGTCTTCGAAGTTGAGCTCAGGTTCACCCTCTTTCATCAAAAGATTCAAAAGGTTTAACATGTTTTTTGCGTACAATACACTTGCGTGGTTTGCAAGTTGACTGGGTAAGTTGACAGGACCAACAATATGTACTTCATTTTCAACCACGGTTTCACCTGCTTTGGTAAGCCCACAGTTACCACCGTTTTCTGCAGCAAGGTCCACAATTACAGATCCGGGTTTCATATCAGCAACCATTTCTTTAGTGATCAAAAGCGGAGCTGGTTTTCCGGGAATCAGGGCGGTTGTAATTACGATATCTGACTTTTTAATATGTTCGTGGAGAACCTGCTTCTGCTTTTCCTGGCTGTCTTTAGAAAGTTCTTTAGCATATCCA
The DNA here is from genome assembly GCA_022360375.1 of Balneolales bacterium. GTDB lineage: Bacteria > Bacteroidota > Rhodothermia > Balneolales > Balneolaceae > HXMU1420-13. The sequence continues at coordinate 827 of JAKSCW010000388.1, read as the reverse complement.
CCTTTTGTCTCGGTGTTTTCTTCTTCAAGCGGAACTTCCACAAACTTAGCTCCTAAACTTTCTACTTGTTCTTTCACCGCGGGCCGTACATCATATGCTTCTACTACTGCACCCAGTTTTCGGCAAGTGGCAATAGCCTGGAGGCCAGCCACGCCTGCTCCCAGTATTAGTGCTTTGGAAGGAGGGATTGTACCAGCCGCGGTCATCATCATAGGGAAGTATTTATCCAGTGTGTTAGCGGCAATCAATGAGGCTTTGTAACCGGCTATAGAACTCATAGAGGAAAGGGCGTCCATGTTCTGAGCCCTGGAAATTCTTGGAATTGAATCCATTCCCAAGGCGGTAATTCCAGCTTTCTTCAATTGTTCAACTAAATCCGGGTTGTGTAAAGCCCACAAGAAAGAAATCAGGATGGAACCTTCCCTTAACGATTTCAAGATCTTTTCTTCCGGAGTTTGAACTGCTAAAAGAATGTCCGCTCCCTTTGCAAGCTCTTCAGCTGAGTCGACTATTTTTGCACCCGCTTCCTCATAGCTTGCATCTAAAAAACTAGAGTTTTTTCCGGCATCTTTTTGTACCCAAACAGTATGTTCCTTCTTTACAAGTTGCTTAACAATTTCTGGTGTGAGAGCCACACGTTGTTCGTGTGCAGCCGTTTCTTTCGGAATGGCTAATATCAAGATTTTCCTCCAACTTTAAGTTCGTGTGCAACATAATGAATTGAAATATTTAGACAAATTCTTCGAAAGCGCTTTTAAAGCAAAAAATTGAAGATGTTTTTTTGATGAAGAATTTTGCTAAATCCGGTGAATTAAACTGAAAAATGC
>JAKSCW010000340.1 GCA_022360375.1 Balneolales bacterium | reverse complement strand
TAAGCAATTCATTCAATTGCATCAATCACCCGCTTAATAACTCCATCCATTCCGCTTCCTTTTATCCAACGGGTAACAATAACCAAGTCGTTTTCTGGATCGCAGTATACATAGTTATTTCCGGAACCCAGATGCCAGAATGCCGATTCCGGGGCGCTGGGCATTGGTTCCTGGCCCGGATTAAGAAAATAATTCATATAACCATACCTTGGGTTCGCTTCTGTTGGAGTTTTGGAAAGCTCAATCCACTCTTCCGAAATGATTTGTTGCCCATTCCAATTCCCATCCCGAAGAGTAAGTAATCCGAGGCGTGCCTGGTCCCGGGCACTGATGAACATACCTCCTCCCCAGTGTCCGCCACCGCTCACACTTTGCATTAGCTGCCCATCAATTACCACCCAGGAAGTTTCGTACCCCTGCCAACGCCAGGTTGGAGAAGCACCGATTTTATCCATCATATGTTCTTTCAGGAATTTTGGAAGTGGTTCCCGCACCACATTCAAAGCAGCAAGGGCAAGTAAATTCACTCGCACATCGTTGTATTCCCATTCTGTTCCGGGTTCAAAACGGTCTCGGGTGAGCCAGGTTGAACGTTCCCCGGAAGGTCGGTCTGCCCAATCCGGCTTTCCGAATAAGGTGCCCTCCCAGTCAGATGTCTGCCGAAGTAAATGGTTCCAGGTGATTTTAGAATTATGCTCACTTTTGAATGGTTCGATCACTTTTGGAGAACCAAATTCATCAGCTTTAGAGGTATTATCATCAAATTCCATGACCAGGATCGGGGCCATATAGGGATCTACTAAATCGTTTACATCGCGGATATATCCCCGGTCGTACATGAGCCCTACTGCACTGGAAAGAAAAGTTTTGCTAACTGAATGGGTCATATCTACCCGTAAAGGTTCACCCCATTCAGCTATGATATATCCATTTTTTATGATAATGCCGGTTTGGTCTCCACGATCTTTAAATGGACCAATAGCATCCCCAAAAGGTTCCCGGCCAAAAGTTTGGTAGTGATTCATTTCCATACTGCGGGGATTTTCCGATTCCATCGATTGAGCGTATTCAATCGCTTCCTGGATTTTAGCAGCATTCATTTCAACTTCTTCCGCAGTTTTGGTTTCCCAATTTCCCCAATCCCCAGGGAAGTACGTTTGGGCGTATATCGAAAGGGAAAACAGACTGAGGAACAAAAAGGGGAAGATGCGTTTCATTGGAAATGGGTTAATTGGTTTTTTCAGAATATAAAAAGGGAGGCTTCAGAAAAAAATGATAACAGCAGCGAGGGATGTCGATATGGCTTCCGTCTAAACAAGCAAGCAAACAAACAGATACTCATGAAATACTACCTGGGCGTTACTCTCATTGCAGCACTTTCAAATTCAGCACTTATAGCTCAAACATACCCAATTGTGGATACAGCACAAGAGACTTTTTATAACGATCTGGGTAATGAGATCAATCAACCCCAGCAAGGGAGCATGTTTTATGGTCAGGATGCACACTTCGCGGGAAATGGAATGGAGTATACTATCAGCGAAGACTTATTGACGATTTACGATAACGTAACCGGGCTCACCTGGACCCGAAGTGCTGACTGGAATAATGATGGCACTATTGATGTGGACGATAAATTTACATTTGATGCAGCTATGGAGTACCCTTCCACCTTGAATTCGGAAAGATATGGAGGTTTTGATGACTGGCGCGCCCCAACCATGAAGGAATTATACTCACTCATGAACTTCACCGGAACGGATGCTTCTGGTTCGGCCACAGCGGATGGTCTTATTCCATTCATTGATACAGAATATTTTGAATTTGGCTATGGTGACGAAGATTCAGGAGAACGGCTTATCGATGCGCAATTTTGGAGCAGCAATGAATACACTGGTTTGGTATTCGGTAACCAGGAAGCAGCATTTGGCTTGAACCTGGCGGATGGACGAATCAAAGGATACCCATCGGAAAGCCAAATTCCGGAATCCAAGCTGAACTACATGTATTATGTGCGTGGGAACACTAGCTATGGAATCAACGATTTTACGGATAACGGAGATAATACCATTACAGACAACGCAACGCATTTGATGTGGGCAAAATACGACAATGGGGAAGGATTAAATTGGGGGGATGCACTTGATTGGGTAGCCGAAAAAAACGCGGAAAATTATCTGGGTTATTCCGACTGGAGACTGCCCAATGCTAAGGAGTTACACAGTTTAGTGGATTATTCCCGCAGTCCGGAAGCAACCAATTCAGCTGCCATTGATCCGGTTTTTGAAATCTCTTCTATTGTGAACGAGAGTGGGGAAATGGATTATCCTTTCTTTTGGACTGGTACAACTCATATCGGATACAACGGGATGGGCATGAATTCTGTGTATATCTGCTTTGGAAAGGCACTAGGTTATTTTCCGAATGATTGGACAGATGTACATGGGGCAGGGGCACAACGCAGCGACCCAAAAACCGGAGACCCGGATAATTATCCGGAAGGGAATGGCCCACAAGGAGATGCAATTCGTATTTACAACTATATTCGATTGGTTCGGGATGCTCAGATTATAACCAACAACGAAGAAGAAACTTCCACAATCAAGAACTTCGAGTTGCAGCAAAACTATCCAAACCCTTTCAACCCAAGCACCATTATTTCATTTTCATTGTTCTCCAGCGAGCAGGTAAGCCTGAAAATCTATAACAGCATTGGGCAGGAAGTTTCCACGTTGATAAACGGAACGCTGGCGATGGGATCATATAGTTTTGAATGGAAAGCGGATTCAATGCCTGGTGGTGTCTATTTCTACACCTTGTTCCAGGCTGGTTCCCCAATGGAAACCAGGAAAATGATATTGCTGAAGTAGAAGTGGTCGGTGATGGTCGTGCCGACAATAACGGACCAAGCCCGGCACGGCCATTTTTTTATACTCCCAAATACTCTTTTACTTCTTTAACTCTCCGTCGCGATACACCAAGTTGAACACCATTTGAAAGTTTGAGTTCATACGTTCCTGAAAACCAGGGAATTAACTCCTGAATATGCTTTACCCCAACAAGGTAAGAGCGGTGTACCCGAACAAAGCGACCGTCCCCCAGCCGATGTTCCAGGGCATCCAGGGTTCCTTCAATCCGAAATTTTGCATCCGGAGTGTGTGCATACAATAGCTTCTCTTTAGCTTCGATGTAAAGCACATCATTCACATCCAGGACATGGATATTCCGTCCTTTTTTGGCAGTTAAAACATGTAGTGGTTTTTGTTGCTGTTCTTCCAGAGCCTGGTCTAATGATTTTGACTGAGATGCTTTCATTATATCTAAATCTTTCAACCTGGAGAGACAATGCTGAAGACGTTCAAGCCGAACGGGTTTAGTAAGATAATCCAGCGCAAAAACTTCAAACGCTTTAATGGCATACTGGTCATAAGCGGTTACAAACACAATGTAAGGAAGTGGCTTTTCAAGTAAAGAAATCACATCAAAACCATCCAGTCCCGGCATCTGGATATCCAGGAAAACCACATCGGGTTTAAGGTGATTAATTTCTGTGATAGCTTCAGAGGCTACCCCGGATTCTCCAATGATTTCCAGAAATCCATCGGTATGATCAAGTAAAGATCGGAGTCGCTCACGAGCAAGGGACTCGTCATCAACCAGGAACGCTTTCATGAGTAAGGAATTTTGTTTCCGGAAATTGGCTCTCTACTATGGGAAAGCGAAGCCGGAGCCCATCATTAGCAATGGCTCCATCCACTTTTTCCCCGAAGTGAAGCCGGAGTCGCTGGAATACATTAGAAAGGCCGGTACCATTTTCCAGTAGCTTGAAAAAATCGTGGTGCGGAAAACCCGGGCCGGTATCTTGTATATGAATCTCCAGAAGATCATTGTGCCGGGATATGTTCAGGGAAACGGTATGATTTCCTTCCTTTTTGCTTACTCCATGTTTGATGGAATTCTCAATTAAGGGCTGGAGAGTGAGCACAGGAATACACGTAGAATGAAGTTCATCAGCTGCATTTATTTCTACGGTCAGCCTTTCTTTAAATCGTGCCTGTTCGATATTGAGATATAATTGAATGATCTTGAGTTCTTCATGTAGTGAAACGAGAGCACGATCACTGGAACGAAGGGTGTAACGGAAAACATCAGCAAGGTCTTCGGTTACATGTTCTGCTTCTTCGGGGGAAATTCGGATTAAAGCTGCAATAGAATTCAGTGAATTAAATAAAAAATGAGGGTTGATTTGGGCTCTTAAAGCACTTAGTTCAGAATCAACACGTCTTTTTTCGGCATCCATAGACCTTCTCATGTATGCGGTAGAATAGAAAAAACCATTAGTGAGTAATACTCCGATAAGGCAGAACAGGGAGATCACGATTAAACCGATGCTTGATTTTTCCACAACCAGATGCTGATCTAAATAAAAAAGATCATGAATACTCTCAGTAATGAGAAGCCCAAGCCCAAAACCTATAAATGAATTAAGTATTTGTGCGATAGCATGGTAGAATAATGCCTTGGGCTTTTCCAGGGGAAACTTTAAAAGAAGCCATCTCCAGGTAGTCCCAAAAAAAAGCAGAAAAAGGAAGGAATAAATTGCTGAATAGGTAAACCCTTCCCACCATTTTCTGGTCATGGTGTCAGGGTCGAGGCTGGCAAACAACCAGGAACTAACCAGTCCAAATGAAACCGAAAAAAACACCCACAACCCAACCAACATTTTCGCGAAGTTATCAGGAATCTCAACGGGAGTATGTTTTTGAGCTTGAGTCATGGGAAAATTATCCGAAAAAAGGATTAGAATTCAAACTTGAAACCACTTACCGGCAGCAAATTGAACTGGGTAGCCCGGTCTATTTCCTGAGTTTGAATATTCCAGAAATCGGTTTCTACATTTTGCTGGTTATATGCATTCCAAACTTCCAGGAACACCACCATATTTGTTCTTTTCAGGAAGAAGCGGCGATCAACACGAGCAAACAGAGAATGGTAGGCCGGGTAGGTTTCTTCATTGAATCGGGTTAGGTCCAGAATTTCAGTTCCGGCTGCGGCTGATGCGACCGGATCAATGGGGGTGTAAGAACGGCCACCTAAAATGCTCCACCGTACGCTAAGTTCCCAAAGGTCATTAGGGCGATATCCACCAATCACGCTAAAGAGATACTGGTTATCGAAGATGCGATCCTGCCAATCGCCATTGAAATCTTTGTATCGGGTTCGGTAATAGGATGCGGAAACCATTCCATAAAAATCCACAGCCAGTTTCTTTTGAATAAGAAATTCAACTCCACGTGCGTAAGCTTCTCCATCGTCTTCTAATACATCATAAAACTGGTCGAAGGCATCCAGGATGTAACTCGGATCACCAATGGTATTTATTTCAGGAAGAATGGGTGCATTACGGTATTCCTTGTTATACACCTCAATGGTTAACTGGGTGTCATCCGTAAGAAGGTAATCTAAACCAAGTATGTAGTGATCGGAGCGGGTACTTTTAAGATCAGCAAGCACCTCATTTTGAGAGATCAGGTACCGTGGAGCTGCCTGGTATTGAATTCCATACGAAGCATTGATTCCGAACCGGCTGTTTACCTGGTACCGTGCTTTTGCCCTGGGTGCAATATTAAAATCTTCATTATAAGAGTTGTAGTTTCCGCGCAACCCAATGGTACTGGAAAGTCGCGGAGTTAGCTGAACAGTATAGGCACCAAAAGCAGAGCTGATACTTCCATTCACCTCATTGTTTACAAAAATATCTGGCTGTACTTCTCCTGAACGATTTGTTTGTGCAGCGATGAAGTAATCATAATCGTTCTGCTCAGCCCGTAACTCTAATCCAAATTCAATACTGTTTTTCGAATTCAAACGTAGGTAATTCACGTTTCGTAGTACAGCCATGGCTTCCATAGATTCATAGTCGACGGAAGTAGCGTTTGTTAATACATTTGTAAGGAGTTGATCCTGATCTCTGAAAGAATAGGAAATGGATGTATTGGAGTATCCATTTCCCCATAAATGCCGCCAGTTTAAACCCGCAGTGTTTTGAATATTTTCGTTTGAAACAGCGTCTTCAAACCCTTCATCAAAAGCTTCGTCCACATCATTTTCGAAGAGACTGCCTCCATAGATATTTAGGAAAGTAATCTCGTTTCGGGTATTTGGTGAAAAGGTCACTTTTGCCTGTACATCCTGGAACGAAGGCGCTCCCCCGGCATTGATCGCATCTGCGATTAAATCCAAATAACTGCGGCGGGCAGAAACAAGGTAGGTGAGGTTTTCATTGATTGGCCCATCCAGATTAACCACAAAACCGGCGAGATTCAGGCCTGCATCACCGCGAAGGCGGGTGTTATTTCCATCCCGGTAGCTAATATTCGAAACCGAAGAAAGGTGTTCGCCAAACTTTGAAGAAAAAGCTCCGGCTGAAAATTCGATATCTGAAATCAATTCGGTATTTACAATTCCAATCGGTCCGCCCGATTGGCCGCTTTGCAGCTGGAAATGACGAATGTTAGGAAGAGGGATATTGTCGATATAATTCCCGTTCTCACTAGGACTCCCCCCTCGCACCAGTAAATCCTGGCTGGTTTCTCCCCTGGAAGCAACGCTTGGAAGCGCGTTCAATACACGTCCCAACTCCTGGGCAGCTCCCGGTGAACGACGAATTTCCTCGTTACTGAAACTTACTTTCCCAATTCCTTCGGTCTTGGAATCGGAAAAGTACCCGGCGCTAACGGTAATTTCGTCTCCGATTACGGTGGAAGGGTTCAGCTTTACTTCCAGGATTTGTGCCCTGTTGGCGCCGACTATAATATCAGGGATGGTTTTTGTTTCATAACCGATGTAGCGTACAGTAACGGAGTATATCCCCGGGGTTAACGGTTCAATAGCAAAGTTACCCTCCAAATCAGTAGCGTCTCCCTGCAAGGTCTTTTCTATAATCAGGTTTACTCCAAAGAGTGGTTCAAGAGTTTGAGCATCCACAACCTGCCCGGTAATCGAACCCTGGCGTTGTTCGTTTTCTTGTGCAACCCCTGAAGTTGGCACCATGTATGTAATTAGGGTTGTTAGTATTAAAATTGAGCGAATCATTCTTGATGAATTAAGTTTATTGTTCGCTGCTAAATTATCGGGAACCCCTCAAAGCTATAGGGATTTCAGGACAGACGGAATCAAAACCGGATGAGCGGTCGATTTAATGGGATGAGTGGTGATTTAAGAGTTATTCAAATCCTGGACAAAAAAGATGGCATGACCTGAAGGTGAATATATTCCCAATTCATGGGTTTCCCATGGGGTGTTATTCCGACGATTGTAATCAATGTTTTTGGAATCGAATTCTGAAGCAAAGTCATTCACATTTTGAACCCATATTTTAATCTGCTGTCCTTCAAACTTATGATCTCCAAAAAGTTGAAGATGAATGGCTTGTTCTGCACGGTAAACAACAGCGTAATCAAGTGTGTCGGTATAATTGGTGGAATCATATACGTTTCTGAATCCAAGCTCCGCAAAGAATTTCATTTCTTCTTCCATCGATTTTACCGGAAGAACAGGGCTAATGTTGAGAAGTTTGCTCATAGTTCGATCCTCATTCCTTCATAAGCCACGTTATATCCAAGGTCTTCTACTTGCTTCCTCTCCATGGAATTCAAAATGAGCGGATTGGTATGATTGAAATGAATGAAGATCACTTTGGCTTTTTCCGATTCGGGCAGGTTTTTGAACAACGCAATG
>JAKSCW010000274.1 GCA_022360375.1 Balneolales bacterium | reverse complement strand
TAGCAAATCGGGTAGGCAAAAACCGAACAACGGTTACCAATATGCTGCGGTTGCTGAATCTTCCGGATTTTATCCAGGCCTCGTTAATCAAAAACGAAGTAACTATCGGGCATGCGCGGGCATTAATCACCATTGAGGACAAAAAACTCCAGGCCGGTTTGTTAGACAAAATCATCAGGCAAGGCTGGTCGGTACGGCAAGTGGAAGATGCCGTTCGTGAAGCCCAAAATCCTTCAAAAAGGAAAGTTTCTAAAAAAACTGAGTTATCTAATCCCTTTTACGATGAAATATCGAATCGCCTGCGCCGTACCTTTAGTACGAAGGTAAACATCAGGCCTAAAGCGAAAGGTGGTGAGATAAGTATTGAATATTACTCAGAAGAAGACCTGGAACGAATTTTATCTATATTTGACTCGATTTAAATTCCTTTTTTTTATTCTGTTGTTCCATGTAGGGAATTCCCAAGCCCAGGGACTTTCCGCTGATGTGTCTTTCCTTCCAAATAATTATGAGTACGCCATTCAGGATTCTGCGAAACCGTTGTTTCCGGATCCAAACATGGTGATGAGGCGTTCATTAATAGTTCCGGGGTGGGGTCAGGTCATTAATAAACAAGCCTGGAAAATCCCAATCATTTATGGATTGTTGGGTGGTTTAACGTTTTACAGTGCATACCTCACCATTTTGTATCATGATTACAGGGCTGCGTATTACAATTTAAACAACCCGGGTGGGGATTTTAGATTTGGTGCTACCCCCGCGAGTCTGGCAGGGCTTTCCAGCAGAGAATTACGAAGTCAAAGGGATTTTTACAGAAACAGGCGGGATTTGGTGTATGTAGGTGTGGCTTTGGCTCATATTTTAAATGTTGTAGATGCATACGTTTATGCACATTTGAGATCTTTTGATGTGTCGGATGATTTGTCATTTGCTCCCACACTAAAGCCCGAAATAAATGTTTATGGCGAATTAATGATCGCACCCACAGTTAATATCAGGATTCCTATTACCCGATGATTAAGCAAATGCTACAGTTATTTATAAATTGAAGAGGTTTGTAATATTTGATTCCTTTAAACTTACCTGTTCATTAACAATAAAATAAAATTTATATGAGTTAATGACTTTAATAAGAGGGTGATTTTTGAGTAAATTACCCACTTGTTCGAATCCAATTAAATAAAATAAACACATGAAGGTATTTAAGAGTATAATTTTAACTGCAATCATTGGTCTTAGTGCTACTTTGGTTCTGGCACAAGCAACTGAAGAAGAGGCAATCACTACGTATAACGAAGCTACTGAAGCTGCTTCGGCAAAGGATTATCAAGCAGCATTGGATAAGTTCCTTAGAGCTATTGAATTGGGTGGGGAAGTTGGCAATCAAGACATTGTTGACCGGTCCAGAAGGCAAGTACCTACGATGCACTATCAACTTGCTGTTGGCAAATACAGAGAGTATCAAAGCGCAGCATCCATTGAATCGCTTGACGCTGCAATAGCAAAATTTGAAGAAGCCCAAACAGTAGCGGCTGAATATTCAGATGATAGAATTGGAGGTCAGGCGGCCAGAATTCTTCCACAGCTTCACTACAGTAAGGCTATTATGCTTTTCAAAAGAGAAGATTTCACTGGAGCAGATGAAGAACTCAATATTGCAATAAATATGAATGCCAATTATGCAAAAGCCTATTATCAGAAAGGGCTGGTTGCTAAGAAACTTAATGCCGATGATATCGATACCATATTAAACTGGTTTGATCGTGCCATTTCTGTAGCAATTCAGGTAAATGATGGTGAAATTGAGCGGGAAGCAAGCGAATCTGCTTACGAGGAGTTAAGGTTTAGAGGCTCAAGTATTGTACAGGATGATCCCAGAGGGTCCATGGAATTATTGAACAGGGCTCTCGACTATAATCCGGAATCAGCTGAGGTTTACTACCGTTTGGCTGAAGCTTCCAATAAACTGACGAATTATAATGAGGCCATTCAGTATGCAAATCAGGCATTAGAATATGAAGTTGGTGGTAGTACAGACAAAGCAAAAATGTATTTTGAAATTGGGTTTGCTCAACAAATGCTGAACAATAAGGCAGAGGCTTGTGAAGCATTTGGAAATGCATCTTTTGGTTCTTTTAAAGCACCTGCAGAGCACAAAATGGAATTCGAACTAAAGTGCCAAAGCACTAATTTATAAGAATTGAAAACCCTTTATATTCCAGCCCTGGCTCGTTGAGTTGGGGCTTTTTTTGTATAACTTTTCGGGAACGGGATTTAAACTGAAGTATGCTTTACCTATATTTCCTTGAAATAAATTTTAATGTTAGCTGAAAAAAATTCTTAAATATGTCCAGCCAATCTCTCGATCTACTATGCGCACATACAATTCGAACACTTTCAATGGATGGGGTACAAAAAGCAAATTCCGGGCATCCTGGGATGCCAATGGGAATGGCGGATGTTGCATACGTTTTATGGACGAAGTACCTGAAGCATAATTCCAACAACCCAAACTGGGTAGACCGGGATCGATTTATTCTTTCAGCAGGGCATGGCTCTATGCTCATTTACAGTTTGCTACATCTTACAGGGTATGATGTAAGTATGGACGACCTCAAAAACTTCCGGCAGACCATGAGTAAGACTCCCGGTCATCCTGAATATGGAATGACTCCCGGTGTGGAAACTACTACCGGTCCTTTGGGGCAAGGTTTTGCCACGGGTGTTGGAATGGCTATGGCAGAAGCCCACCTGGCTGCCCGATTCAATAAAGATGAAAACAAAATTGTAGATCATTACACCTATGCAATTGTAAGTGATGGTGACCTGATGGAAGGAATTTCGCATGAAGCGGCTTCCCTGGCTGGTCATTTAAAACTACAAAAGCTTATATATCTGTATGATTCAAACTCAATATCAATTGATGGATCAACAGATCTTGCATTTACTGAAAATGTAAGCCAACGTTTTAACGCATATGGCTGGGATGTTCAGGAAATAGATGGGCACAATCATGATGAAATTGCAGATGCGATAGAACATGCTCAAACTTCAGTTAAACCTTCTTTGATAATTTGTACAACCCATATTGGGTATGGAAGCCCTAATAAACAAGACAGTGCTTCTTCCCACGGGTCTCCCCTTGGAGAAGAAGAGATAAAGCTTACAAAGCAAGGATATGGCTGGGATTATGATGAATCTTTTACCATCCCTGAAGAAGTACTGGAGATTTACAGGTCCCAACTGCAACTTGGAAATGAGAAGGAAAGCGATTGGAATGACTTATTGTAAAGATAAGATTGCAGGGGGTCACGTGATTCTGAGTGATAAAAGCTCGACAGAACTGATGCTGCAATATCATCACGCGCC
>JAKSCW010000352.1 GCA_022360375.1 Balneolales bacterium | reverse complement strand
CCTCTTTTATGGCTTTTTTGGAACCGGAAATCTGAACGAAAATACTGCCAGCGTTTATTGCGATCATGGCCTGCTTACTTCAAACCCGGAGATGACCAGAGAGTTGAATGATGTGTTCACATATTTAATCAACGGTGAAAAACCGGAGCCCTTCGAACAATTGATCGTAAGCCAATTTGGGGCAATTGAACGGTTTAAGGAATTGATAAACGCGGAAATTGAAGCAGTAAAAGAAGGAAAGACAGGACATGTTATCATAAAAGTGAATAACCTGGAGGAACCCCGGTTAATCAAAAAACTGTACCAGGCTGCAGAAGCAGGGGTAAGGGTAGAGGTGATTGCCCGAAGTGTTTGTTGCCTTGTTCCTGGTATGCATGGTATCGAGGTGTCAAGGATTGTGGATCGTTACCTGGAACACGCGCGAGTGTTTTACTTTCACAACCAGGGTGAACCGAAGGTATTCCTGGGCTCATCAGACTGGATGAAGAGAAACCTGAGAAGGCGGATAGAAGTCACATTTCCAATTTATGTACCGGAAATTAAAAATCAACTCATCCATATTCTGGAGCTTCAGCTTCGCGATAATTCAAAAAGAGTACTTTTATCGCCCAGTATTCAGAATGAGTTCCAGTCCCGATCTGCCGATACCCAGCCGTTCAACGCCCAGATGGATACCTACCACTACCTGGAAGCACTCAATGAGTTGCAAACAACTTAGTTGGCGTAACCTTCCCCTGCAGAGTGATTTCATCGAGATACTCGAAAGTGTAGTTCTCAGAATCACTAAATTCATTTTTTAAATCTTCGGATAGGATTAAATCATGCCCCAGTTGTTTGCACAGGCTTTGAATTCTTGCCGTGGTATTTAGCACATCGCCGGAGTACACAATTTCCTTTTTCAGGGCCCCGATCTCACCGATACTTACTTCACCAATATGCATCCCGGCTTTGAAATCCGGAGATATTCCGAACTGTTCTAAAAAAATATGCTGCTGAGTTTCCATTTGCTTTTTCAGATCAAAATAGCATGAAATACAATACTGATTCTTCAATCCTTTTTCGGCGTCCCAGGTGATTACCACTTCGTCTCCTACATATTGATATACTTCTCCAAAATTTTCAATAATCGGGTCAGACATGAGTTCATAATATTTCTGAAGAAAATCGAAATAGGCAACATGCCCAAGTTGTTCCGCAATGGCAGTGGATTGCTTCATATCCAGGAACATGAAAATCCTGCGCTCAATCTTTGGGGTATGATATTTTCCGGTAAAGAAGTTTCTGAACACATTATGGCCAAGGTTTTCTGTAATAGCTGCGTATACCACACTTAAGAACAATTGAAAACCCAGCTGCAGGCTGGTGTTTAAAAAAGTGATGCTTCCTAAAAATCTGCCCATTTTATTTAGTACTTCGGAATGATAGGGTGGAAGCTTCATTTCTATCGCTCCTGCTATTAAATAAGTAACCACAACGATAATAAATAGCAAACCAAGGTAAATCAGTAGTTTAGTCCCGATTTTTCCGAGCAGACTGAATTTTCGGAATCTTTTTTCGAAGACTACCATCTCCATGGTTCCGATAAGTAAACCAACCAGGAAAAGGGAAATATTCGCAAAGATAAATACCGGAAGGGTGATGGTAATATCCGTTTCAGGATTCAGGTTCTGATTTCGGGTTAACGAGAGGTCGTTAATCAGGAATACCCATCCACAAAAAAGCCAGATAAATCCAAAGGGGATAATCCTGCTAATGTTTCTTTTTACTTTTGGAGGTACGGAAAAACTCATTTATGGACATTAATGCTCACTTTCTACCCGCGGCAGCAAAACTACTGCAAAAATACACCGTTTCATACCTCTGTGTTCTTAGCAGCGGCAGATTTTTTAAGGGTGTTTAATAGCTACGAAGAAGTGGCCAAGCGGGGGGAGCAAATCCAAAAAGTTATTCCCACGAACCATACATGGCATTAGGTAAAACAAGGATATCGATACCCTGACGCTTCAGGAATTCGGTGAGATTGACGTTTTCCTGTGTGGTTTTGGAAAAATCCTTGATGTTATCTCCGACCTGCATAACCAGAGAAAGATCCCTGTTCCAGGAAGATTTTGCATCGGGATAATTACTCCAACAGCTTTCGGCATTCCCCTGGGTAATTTGCTGTCGGCGGAGATCCTTATCGTTCACAATTCCTTCCTCTCCAACAGCGTCTATATCAGAAGGTGCTCTCCCGATGATGCAAGTGGTATTTCGGTTTATTGGAAAACCCAACTCCAAAAGGTTGTTCCAGGTGTACTGATCCAGGGTGCGATCACGATTGGTAACCAGGGCGATTTGACCACCTGCCTCTAACACTTCAGAAACAAACTGCTTTGAACCGGGAATCTCCGTGGCTGATTCTTCCCGTACCCAACTGGCCCAGCTTTCTGATGTAAAGCCCAGTCCCAATATATCCCGTCGCCTGTTGTATTCACTATTGTTGAGCAAGGTCTCATCCACATCCATGATCACCACCCAGGGTTCATTCAGTGAGGAAAACCGACCAATACTCTTTGAAGCTTCCTGGTAGAGAAAAGAAGTAATTAAATGGTACTCGGCACTATTCTGATTCCAGCGTACCGCGGAGCTAACGGGAAAAGACGGCCCTATATGCAAATCAACAGCTATCGGGCAATGATCGCTTAGCATATCTTCCTCCATCATAGTTTCAGGCGACATGCCAAAATAATAGACTTGTTCACTCCCGGAGATATAATAGTTCCTGCTTAATGGGCCAACCAGGATATGATCGATGGGGTCAGGGTACCTGGGATGGCATCCCCTGATATTTTGCATACTGCTGGTCAGATGAATTTTGGCCCCATCCATTTCTTCCAATACTTCCCAAAAGCGGTTATCCGGGATAGAAATCCTATGATTAAAATCACCGAGAATTACGAAGGCAGTTTCTTCCTTTATTTTGGTTTCTACCCAATTATCCAGGATAGGAACCTGCTGTTCGAATACCTCACAAGCCTCCCGATCAGAAGAGGAGTAATCATTTACAAAACATCCACTCTTCAAATGCACATTCATTACTTCGATTGGCTCCGGAGTGCCCATCAATTTTATAACCTGCCCATGGCGGAGGCCTTCTCTCCCCAGGGCCAATTCATCAAAGTCACCCAATTCTTCAAATTCCACACCTTTACGTATTGCAAAAGCTACTTTCTGTTGGGTGGAGGGACGACCACTCCCACGGCATTCATAGGATTCACTATCAGCACGGTCGGAAATAACAATCGTCCACTCACTTTCCGGGAACACCCGGGCTACCGCTTTTGCAGACTCAACCTCTTGTAAGGCAACTACATCTGCATCCATAGTTTTTGCGAATGCCCTGAGTTTTGCGTAGTCGGCCTCATTTCTGGCTACACATCCTTCCCCATTGTTTTCGGCCAGATGTTCTATGTTCCAGGCAACAAATTTCAAACTACTTTGCATTTGTGCCTGTAGAAATACAGTCGAATTGAAGAACAAGATGGATATGAACAGAATTTTTTTCATTACAAAGAAGGTTAAGTTGGTTTTGCTTTTACTGAACGAAGTATATCATGCAGCTAAAGCTTTGTCGAGCATAGTATGGATGGAAGTGGCATTTATGTTCGTACCGATAAATACAATTTCGTTATAAGTATGGTTAGGATCATTGAATCTTCCAATGGCATCAAATTTCAGGAATTTTCCGGCTTGATTCCACAGGAAGGCAGTATCTGTATTTTTGATGGTTACCAATCCTTTTGAGCGAAGGATATTGTCGGGAAATCCATGCCGGAATAACTCAATTAGTTTTTCTTCGTCGAAACGTTGCACTGTTTTATACACATAGGTGGAAATGCCATACTCCTCAGACTCTGGCTCATGTTCCTTTTCCAATTCGGTGATCCATAAAGAAGAATCTTCTGCAACCTCGATGTTGAAGATGCCGGTATCCACAATTTCTGAAATGGGTACCTTCCCATAGATTGTATTAATTTTCTTTGCTCTTGGGTTCATAATGGCCAAAAGTTTATTCAGTTTTTGCAGATTATCCTCAGAAGCTTCGTCCACTTTATTTAGTACCAGAATGTCAGCTCCTTCCACCTGTTCTGCTAAAAGCTGGCTGTAGCCACGTCCAAAATCGTCATCAGGAATAAGAGATTGCCTTTCATACATTTCGAAGAATTGTGCGCTGTCAATAACGGTGATTATTGCATCCACATATACCCGATCCTGAATGTTTGGGAGGTCTGGATTTGCTTCCAGGATTTCAGGATGAATATAAAATGCCTGGGCAATGGGTACGGGTTCACCAATCCCGGTAGATTCGATTACAATTCCATCGAGATTGTTTTCACGAAGAATTTTATCCACACCTTCGATGAGATCTCCACGAAGAGTGCAGCATATACACCCATTCGATAATTCAATCATTTCTT
>JAKSCW010000448.1 GCA_022360375.1 Balneolales bacterium | reverse complement strand
GGTGAATTAGTGATTAGCGAACGGGCAGGTTTTCAAAGAGATACCCTGGAAACCATCGAATTCAAAATACAGAGAAACGAAAGGCTTTATGGTGGGGGTGCAAGGGCTTTGGGTATGGACCGAAGAGGGTACAGATTGGAATTATACAATCGGGCACATTACGGCTACGAAACCTACAGTGAACTGATGAATTATACCATGCCCATTGTGCTTTCATCGAATCAATACATGCTTCATTTCGATAATGCCCCTATCGGGTTTTTGGATTTGGATAGTGAAGGCAAAAACACCATTTCCTATGAAACCATATCAGGGAGAAAGACCTACCAGGTAGTTGTCGGAGATTCATGGCTGGACCTTGTTGACAATTATACCGATTTAACCGGAAAGCAGCCTATGCTTCCTCGCTGGGCCTTAGGTAATTTTTCAAGTCGATTTGGGTATCATTCGCAGGAAGAAGTACTTGAAACTATAAACGTATTTAAGGAAGAGGAAATACCGGTAGATGCCATCATCATAGATTTGTATTGGTTTGGCAAAGAAATTCAGGGAACGCTTGGGAATTTTGAGTTTTATGCAGACTCATTTCCAAACCCACAGCAAATGGTTGATGAGTTAAGAATCCAGGATATAGAAACCATTCTGATTACTGAGCCTTTTGTACTTAAAACATCCAATCGTTGGGAAGAAGCGGTTGAGAAAAATGTGTTAGCAAAGGATTCAACAGGAGAGGCTGCTACGTTTGAATTCTATTTTGGAAATGGAGGAATTATTGATGTATACAGTGAGGATGGGTATAACTGGTTTTCTGATATTTACTCCGGCCTGATGGAAATAGGAGTAACCGGAATGTGGGGAGATTTAGGGGAACCGGAAATGCATCCCTCGTATGTGATACATGAAACCGGCACGGCCGATGAGGTACATAATATCTATGGCCACGATTGGGCGCGTTTAGTATACAATACATTTCGCGAATATGATCCTGAGATTCGCCCTTTTATTTTGATGCGGGCTGGTTATTCCGGTTCCCAACGCTATGGTTTAGTTCCCTGGACGGGAGATGTAGCAAGAAGCTGGGGCGGATTAAACCGGCAGGTTGAGATTTCGTTACAAATGGGGATGCAGGGAATTGGTTATATGCATAGCGATTTGGGAGGTTTTGCGGGTGCGAACCTGGATGATGAGTTATACGCACGTTGGATGCAGTACGGGGTTTTCCAGCCAATTTATCGCCCTCATGCACAAGAAGATGTTCCAAGTGAGCCGGTATTCAGAAGTGAAATTCCAAAAGAACTTTCAAAAGAGGCCATTGAACTCCGATATGCAATGCTTCCTTATAACTACAGCCTGACTTTCGAAAACAGTACATCCGGAGCCCCACTCATGCGACCTTTGTTCTTTGAGGAGCCTGATAATGAAGTGTTATACGATTATGATGGCACGTATTTATGGGGAAATGATTTCCTGGTTTCGCCAGTGCTTTATTCAGAAGTCGAATCTCAGGAAGTGTATTTCCCGGAATCCTCAAACTGGTTTGATTTTTATACCGGCGAAGAATACGAAGGGGGTTCAACAGCAGAAATAGAAGTTGTTGAAGAATATATTCCAACTTTTGTTCGTGCGGGTTCCATTATTCCATTTGCTAAACCTCTGCAAACAACCAAGCAGTACGATGGTAACACCCTTGAAATTCATTATTACTATCATTCTGAGGTTGAACGAAGTGACTATATGCTTTACAACGACGATGGAGTAACATTTGCCGCGTATGAAAAGGGAGAGTATGAGTTAATTGAGATTTCCACAGAATTGAAAGAGAATGAAATTTTAATTCATTTTGCTCCCGAAATTGGTGAAGAGTTTATGGCGTCAAACAAGTCAATAAACCTGGTTATCCACAATCTTGAAACCCAACCTGCTCACATAGAAATTGAGGGCAATTCAGTAGATGGGGTTTGGGATGAAAATGCAAAGAAATCTATTATTCCGTTTACCTGGAACACGGAGGAACCTTTGAATATTGGGGTTGCGCTTATACCTTAGTTCATGTTTATTACAATGCAAACAAACCTGCTTGCAATGTTTGCCTTCAAAAGAAAGTTATTCTGGGTTCATTTTAGCTATGCTTTTTCCATCCTCTGTATGGTACATGCTCTTTCCGCGCAAACCACAATAAAAG
Organism: Balneolales bacterium; assembly: GCA_022360375.1. GTDB lineage: Bacteria > Bacteroidota > Rhodothermia > Balneolales > Balneolaceae > HXMU1420-13. The sequence goes on along the minus strand of JAKSCW010000448.1, from coordinate 2,369 downwards.
GAAAGGTATTAGAGGGCGGGGCGTATCAACCACTGGCTGGTGTGAATGTGTATATATCCGGAACCACGATTGGCGCATCCACAAACCCGGAAGGTGAATTTGAATTCACAACAAGGCTTCAAGGGAAAGTGGTTGTCATTGCCAGCTTCCTTGGATTCAAAACAGAAGCAAAAGAACAGGTGATACAGGGTACTGATGAACTTATCGTCAATTTCATATTGAATGAAGACCTATTATTTATAGGCGAAATTGAGGTAAGAGGTGAAAAGGATAAAGAGTGGGAGAGGCTATACAAGGATTTTGGAAAGTTTTTTATTGGAGAAGGGCAATTTGCAGAACAAACAGAAATCCTGAATCCGGAGATGATCGATTTTTCCAGGGTAGACAGGGATAGAGTTTTTGTTAGCTCTAAACAGCCCTTGCAGATTTTCAATAACGCATTGGGATATAATATTGAAGTTACCGTAGATAAGATGTACTTCGACCCTAAGACGCATGCTGGTTATTGGAATGTTTATGCCCATTTCGAGGTGATGGAATCGGGAAGTATTAACCAGCTGAAAAAATGGGAGCAAAACCGGGAAAAGGCATACCTGGGTTCTCAAAAACACTTTTTTGTAAGTTTGGTGGACGATGTTTTAAAGGAGGAAAAATTTATAGTTGCCCCCGACACCCTTGCCGTTCAAAAACTGGAAAACCTGGACCTGGTTGCGACTAACTTCCCTTCCAATTGGGAAACAATTGTCGAAAATTATCACGTGTTTAAAGTAAAAGATATAAACTTTGGCGTTGCACATGATCCTTTACTAACGTGGAATGGAAAACCAAAATCTGAAACAGAGTATAGCACGTTTGAGCCAAACAACCCTTCCAGGTTAATAATAGTTGATGATCTGGGTACTATTTTTAACTCTGAAGATGTAGTGTTTTTAGGCCCCTGGTCGCAAAATAGATTTGCAAAAACACTTCCCCTTGATTATGGTATATATGCTCGTGTTAATTGATATCGAGGGATATCTCAGCTGGGTGTAGGTCAAATACTACAGTAGATTTGTTTTCTGTAAATGGTTAATGACTAAATATATTACAGTGATTGGATATGCAAATTACCAGGCAATACTATTGCGCTCCTGCTATAACCACTGTTTATTTTTAAACAAAAGAAGAGTGATGATATGGTTTCAATATCAGATAAAAAAAATTCACGGTTCGTATTGGTGCTTTTGATTAGTGCCCTTTTCCTGGGTTCAGAATCTGTTGCACAGTCTACAATAAAGGGAAAAGTTTTTGAAGCAGGAACGGCTGAGCCCTTAACGGGAGTAAATGTATACCTTTCAGGAACAACTATCGGATCTTCAACAGGGCTGGAAGGAGAATATGAATTCACAACTTCTTTAACCGGAAACTTTGAACTCATCGTCAGTTTTCTGGGATTTAAAACCCAGACAAAAAGACTGGTATTGGAGGGATCGGAAGAACTGACCTTCAATTTCATTTTAAGAGAAGACCTGATGCAACTAGAGGAGATTCAGGTTACGGGGGAAAGAAATCAGGAGTGGGATAGGCTGTTCAAAGACTTTAAGCGTTTTTTCCTTGGGGAGGGAGAATTAGCTGAAGAAGTTGAAATCTTTAACCCCGAAATGATCGACTTTGATGTGATTTTAAGAGAGCATGTTGTAGTAACTTCTAAAGAGCCTCTTCAAATGGCCAATCATGCACTGGGTTATAACATTGAAGTGGAAATCGATAAAATATATTTCAACCCTTACAATTATACAGGGTATTGGAATGTGTATACCAGCTTTAAAGAACTGGAATCAGAAAACCTGGACCAGAGCAGGAGTTGGGAAGAGAACAGAGAAAAAGCGTATTTAGGTTCTTCAAAGCATTTTTTTATAAGCCTGGTATATAATGACCTGCGCACTGATAAATTTTTCATAATCCCGAGATCCCGTGCCATTGAGAGAGTAGAAGATGAAGAATTGATTCGGATGATTTTTCCAACAAACTGGCAGGATATTTTAAACAAATACCATGTATACAGAGCGGCAGATATAAACTTTGGTATTGCTCACAACCCGCAACTGAATAGAAGTGGCAGGCCCGAGCCAGGTACGCGCTTCAGCAGTTTTGATGTGAAAAATTATGCTGGATTAGTGGTTGTAGACAATAATGGAAATATTATTAATTCCGAAGAGGTGGTTTTTTTGGGGCCCTGGTCACAAGATGGATTCGCAAAAACACTGCCCCTTGATTACAGTACGTTCGTACGGATAAACTAAAAAGTCGAGGCGACAGGATTTGAACCTGCGCTCCTCCCGACACGCTTGTCGGGATGCGCTACTGAACGAGCCCATTATTTTGTAGCC
>JAKSCW010000380.1 GCA_022360375.1 Balneolales bacterium | reverse complement strand
GGTAGCTTCAGTTCGAATCAGGCTACCCCCAAAGCTGATGCCCTTCCCGGTTATCGTACCCACAAACTTGTTATACATCTTCTTATAACTCCCAAATAAGTAACTAATCTCTCGTTTACCAACTCCAATATCCCCGGCGGGCACATCGCGATCATTACCGATATGTCGATGTAGTTCCGTCATTAAACTCTGGCAGAACCGAAACACTTCTTCATCACTTTTTCCCTTGGGATCGAAATTGGCCCCTCCTTTCGCGCCGCCCATAGGTAAGGTAGTCAATGCGTTTTTGAAGCATTGCTCAAAACCCAGGAATTTCAGAATCCCCTGGTTCACTGTTGGGTGAAAGCGTAACCCGCCTTTGTATGGACCAATGCTGTTATTGAACTGAACCCGCCATGCACGGTTTACATGCACGTTTTTGTTATCGTCCATCCAGGTAACCCGGAAGCTGATTATCCGATCCGGCTCGCATAGGCGTTCCAGAATACTGGTATTCTGATATTCCGGATGTGCATTTACATATGGAATAATATCCCCCATCACTTCTTCCACCGCCTGGTGAAATTCCTTTTGGTTTGGATTAACCGTGGTAATCCAATTCATAAAATCGTTGATGTTATACATTTTTTGCGCCCATTTTATTTTCGGTTTTCATCCTTAAGAACTTAGCAAGAAATCGACTCATACACACTTAAAAAAGCGCTTCCAAAGAAAAAAATTTACTGTAATTCTTATGAAGAATGAATGAATTAATCACCAAAAAAAGGAGCTGAAATCTTATCTCCTGAATAGTTTAATAATGGAAGAACTTATGGCTCCAATAACAACCATAAAGCAAATCACCGAACCTGTACCAAAAGCAATCCTGGCAATTAATATACCCACTTTTCCTAACCCCGAATTTCCATTTATTGAGAAGCCTTCTGCTGCCCCATATAGAGCCACCCAGCCACCAATGCATCCGAAAGTAAATACAAGTACTACCCCAAGAATAGCATTCACCCAGGGCCAACGCTCTCCGGTAAAGATCATAATTCCTGCCAGGGAAAAGAGCCCACCTGCGGCAGCTACTACCCAACGAGGAGCGCTGAACTGAGAGTCATCCAAAGGGATGACATCCATAGCTACAAAAATAATAGCCAATCCCACTCCAAAAAAAACGAATGACATAATCGAGGATAAAAGAGGGGATGGTTTATTATCAGGCATTTTTGTTGCCTGTTAGTTTAACATTGTAAGTTCTGAAGCCACAAGCTTCTGTACTTCACGTGCCTGTTGGAAAAAAGTATTCCGGTTACTGGCTTGAAGTGCTATTAAAATTCCTATAACAACCTGCAATATTTCACCAATTGCATATATCAGGTATTTCCTGAAATTGCCCGGAACAATGAGGCGCCGGCGTATGTCCCGGAAAAAACGTGTCATCAGTTCAATCTCCTCATTCCTTCAAAAACCTGATCTAATGTATGCCCATAATTGGCATACTCTTCTGCTTTGATCGTATAGATGTCTTCCAGATCCTGGATGGTTAAATATTCCGGGTTATATAGTTCCGCTATGGTTACATATTTAAACGTTACCAAATCTTTGGTTACCAGAAAGTCATACATATAAACGGCCAATTCTTCATGTTCAGCAATACCCATTAATCCATACACTGGTTCTAACACTTCTTTTTCCTCAATCTCCCCAAAATAGATACTGCTCTTTGTAATATTCCACCCCCCTTCTTTAAAAACCTCACCAATTGAGCCTCCGCTTAGTATTTTCGAATGTTCGTACAGCAATTCTTCCGGCAGGTTTGCTGAATACATCACCACCGCAAATGTGCGACTAATTTTTTCTTCTCCTTCGATGCTATACAGGTTTGAAACCCTGATCAGTGAATCACTCAAAAGTACATCAATACCAAAACTTCCGAATTTCATTTCAATACGTTCACTATTCAACACATTCGGGGATAGCAGCAAATCGTTCTTCCCGGTATCACATCCCAAAAAACTGACCAGGAGGCCAGAAAAAAATAACAGTGCAGATTTTGATTTGTACATAGCGCTACATCTTTTTTGGAGCTCTTGCTTTTATAGCATGAGCATTGGGGTATCAGGGGTTCTCAATAAAACAAAAATTTAAATCATCTCCTCAGGATGTAAAGAATTAAGTATCCGGTACACAAAACCGGAATACACGGAGTAATCTTGCAAAAAAGGTTTCAAAATGCTGTATTCATTTTGTTTCTTTGGCGGATGCCTAACATCCCCAGACATATTCTTCCTGTAATTGTATTTGCCCAGTTTGCAGGAACCTCTCTATGGTTTGCCGGTAATGCCGTAGTAGATGATTTAATTGCCGAGTTGAATCTACTGGAAATGTTCGTTGGATTCATTACCATGGCAGTACAATCCGGGTTCATTATCGGCACGTTAGTTTTTGCTTTTGTAAACCTTGCTGATCGTTTTTCTCCCGTTAAAGTATTTCTGATATGCAGCCTCGCGGGATCTTTGGCAAACCTTGCTGCAATCTGGAGCTCGAATTTTACCGAAATTATGTTTGCAAGGTTAGCTACCGGGTTTTTCCTGGCAGGGATTTACCCGGTTGGGATGAAGATCGCCTCTGACTGGCACAAAGAAGGCCTGGGAAAAGCATTGGGATACTTAGTGGGCGCTTTAGTTTTAGGAACGGCATTTCCACATTTGCTCAAGTATACAGGAAGTTCCTTTTCCTGGCATTCAGTGATTATTGGAACATCAATACTAGCTTCCCTGGGTGGGATTTTACTTTTCTTAACGGTAAAAGATGGTCCTCATCATACAAAAAATTCTACTTCGGGTATTCAGTTAAAGGCAATTTGGGAACTTTTTAAAGCTCCCAATTTCAGGGCCGCAGCTTTCGGTTATTTCGGCCATATGTGGGAACTCTATACCTTCTGGGCGTTTGTGCCAATTATGCTGGGCTATTATCTCTCAACCAATAATATTGAATCCGTTGATGTATCATTCTGGTCGTTCATAATTATAGGAATCGGTGGTATTGGGTGCGCTATTGGGGGCCATTTATCACTTGGTAATCGCAGTAAACGGGTTTCCATCATAAGTCTGATTGTATCCGGAGTTTGTTGTCTTTGGATCCCCTTTTCTTTTTCAGCACCATTTGTACTCTTTCTTTTATTGATGCTGGTTTGGGGATTATTTGTCATTCCGGACAGTCCCCAATTTTCCACCATGGTGGCTCAATCTTCTCCTGCATTGTATGTAGCCACTGGGTTAACCATTGTTAACAGCCTTGGTTTTGCACTTACCATTGTTAGTATACAACTCGTTAATTTGATGTGGTCAGCCACTTCAAATCCTATGGTTTTCCTGATTATGCTAATTGGACCTGTACTTGGTTTGATGTCAATATCCAGGTACAGGTATAAAACTACTGGCTAAGGTTATATACTCTTAACATTCCCTTTTTATTTTCTGACCAAAACTATTCACCTATGCGACTCTTTTCCTGTTTGCTTGTCTCCGCGCTTGCTATTTCATGTACACAACCAAGTACCAATTCCGATAACAATACCACTCTGTCAGACCTTACCTGGCCAGCCTGGTATACCCCAAAAGATACTATTCGTGTGATGAGTTGGAATGTTGAGCATTTTGTGGATGATTTTGACAATCCCTATATCGACAATCGTCGTGAAAACAACCCGCCCGATAATATGGATGAGCGTAGAATTCAATTTGCTGAAGTTGTGAAACTGGCTGATCCGGATATTCTGGTGTTGCAGGAATTTGAAAGCAGCAGTTATGCCCAGGTACTTGCTGAAGAATATTTTCCGGAAATGGGTTACCAGGTTTTTGGAAGCCAGGAGAGTGATGATTGGTACATGAATGTGGTATTCCTGAGCCGAGTACCAATGGGTATTTTTTATGGATATGCTGTATCTAACACTCCAATTATTGGTCAAACTAACGACGATGGTTCCCAAGCCATGCAAACTTTCATAAATAACCGCATGTGGAGTGTAGATGTATTGGTAAATGAAAACTATGATTTCAATCTTACTGGAGTACATCTGAAAGCCGGCCGGGGAGAAAGAAACGAATATTGGAGGCTTGGAATGATTAACCTCATGAGAAATCAGTTTTCGAAAATCAAAGCATTAGATTCTGATCAAAATTTCCTGGTTGTTGGTGATTTCAACGCTACCCCTGATAGCCATGAATTCCAATCTTTCCTGGGTGATTCAGCAGCTTCCCTTCGGTTTATTGATCCACTTGCGGGAACTGGGATATTCTCTCACCCTGCAGATTCTGTGTTCTGGAGAATTGACCATATTATTCCAAATGAAGATATGATGCCCGAGGTGGTACCAAATTCTGTTCAGGTTTTCACCCCGTTCAGCCCGGATTCAATGGATTTCATTGCGGATCATTTACCGCTTTTGGTGGATATTGTAGCTTCTGAGCAGTAGCATTTCATTTTCCAAGTATGTTCTATAATTTGTGGTATGGAAATACTTGGAATTGATGTTGGAGGCTCCGGTATTAAAGGAGCAGTTGTAGATACAAAAAAAGGAACGTTACTCACGAATCGTCACCGAATCCCAACTCCCCAGCCCGCAACACCCACCGCTGTAATCGAAACCATTTCAGAATTAATCCGGGAATTTAATTGGCATGGTCAGGTTGGTGTTGGTTTCCCTGCCGCTGTAGTTCATGAAATTGTGCGAACAGCCACAAACATTGACAATAGCTGGATTGGGGTGAATGCTGCTGCGGAAATCGAAAAGCAAACGGGATGCCCTACTCATTTAGTAAATGATGTGGATGCAGCGGGTTTTGCGGAGATGAAATTCGGCGCAGGAAAAAAGAATAAAGGAACGGTCATTATTGTGGCTTTTGGAACCGGAATTGGCACGGCGATCTTCATAAAAAATAAACTGGTACCAAATACAGAACTTGGCCACTTAATTATGAATAGCGAGATAGCCGAACGCTATGCTGCAAATTCAGCTCGTGAACGCGAAGAACTGGATTGGGAAACCTGGGGTAAACGCGTAAATGAATATCTTGTCTACATGGAATCTCTATTCTACCCCGATCTTTTCATTTTTGGAGGTGGAGTAAGTAAACAGTTTGATGAATTCAAGCAGTACCTTACCATAGAAACACCCATTGTTCCAGCCAAAAACCGAAACCATGCTGGAATAATCGGAGCCGCTCTTGCTGCTAAACGGGAGCATATGAGACAACCCCTTTAGTAATTTGCTTTCATTTAATGTGTAACTAACCCTTGATGGGTTAGTTACACCGGGTTTTAGTTTCGATTTTATAATTTTTATCCTTAACTCTTTCACTATTTGGTGTACCCGGGAATTTTCCGGAAAGCCATAATCATCTCGAATTGAACCCAGTCCTGGTTCATGAATCTGAATAACCCCATAGCATTTTGAAAAACCTGATTCTATTTATCATCCCCGTTTTCATCTGGGGTTCTACCTGGTATGTCATCAAGTTCCAGGTGGGCGAAGTTGATCCCATGTATTCCGTTTCCTACCGGTTTATGCTGGCTGGGGTAATAATGCTGGTTGTATCCCGAGTCCTGGGATTGAAATTGGATTTCTCGAAAAAAGAACATGGTTTTATTCTGCTTCAGGGATTATTGCTGTTTGGCATCAATTACTGGCTGATTTATATGTCGGAATTGTATATCACCAGTGGATTGGTTGGACTCATTTTTTCCCTGCTCGTTTTAGCCAATATTTTTAATGCCCGTATTTTTCTTAAAACTCCCTTTGAACCGAAAGTAATTCTTGG
>JAKSCW010000130.1 GCA_022360375.1 Balneolales bacterium | reverse complement strand
ATGAAATCATTATTTGTTATACCAATATTAGGGATTTTATTCCTCTCTTCTGCCACGCTGGCCCAGGAGAAGGAAAGCTACGTAAATGTGGATGATGACCAGTTAGCTATTGGCGGATATGATCCTGTAAGTTATTTCATGGCGGATAAGCCTTCTAAAGGAGATGAATCATTCTCTCATGAATACCATGGAGCAATTTATCATTTCTCCTCTCAAGAAAATCTCGACACCTTCAAAGCCGATCCGGCAAAATATGCACCAGCCTACGGCGGCTATTGCGCTTATGCGATGGGAAAGGGTTACCTGGCGAATGCTAACCCTGAAACATTCAAAATTTTAGATGGAAAACTGCTTCTCTTCTATAATAACCTGATTGTAAATACACTCCCCCGTTGGAATCGAAATGAAGACACTCTATATCCCGCAGCGGAACAAAACTGGAAGGATAAAGTTGCTTTCCAGGAATAGAGGTCATCTGGTTGAGGGCTCAGAGAAATTCTGAGCTCTCATCTATTCTTTTTTTTATTTCTGTAGCCAATTTCTCAGCCGCCCGTACATTTTCACGGAACCAAAGTTCGGGCTCGATTAACTCAAGCTCTGAAATGGCTAAATCGCCCCAGTTATCCCACATCATATCCACACGGGCATACGCCGGAAGTGTATCACAGGCTTGCACAGCTTGTTCGGCAAACTCAATTTCCAGGTGATTCGGTTCGTAGTTGTGCACCGTACCTCCGAAATCGTCCTGAACGCGGAAATCGCCTTTCTTTGCTTTCTTCAAAATAGCATGTGTGAATTCTCCACCGATCACCATTAATGAAATTTCGCCTTTTTTCAGCACGCTTTGCTGGAAAGGCTGGAGCATAAAATCTTCGTGCTGAATCAATTCAGCAAAAGTATCTTCCAGTTCATGAACATTTTGAAGATTGAATTTATAGGTATGGCGAGCTGCCCCGGCAACAGTAGGCTTTAGAATAGCTTCTTCCCAATCCCGGTTCAGGAAAATATCTTTAAGAAACCTGGTCTCCCCTTTTTTGATGTAATAAGTATCCACAACCTTTACTCCCCTTTCTTCTAAATCCTTCAGGTACCATTTATCCATATTCCACCGGATTTGTGAAATAGGATTAATGAATTCCAGGAGAGGCTCAACATGATCCAGCCAGGCCACAAATTCATCAAATCGGTCGAAATAATCCCATGTAGTTCGAAAAACTGCGGCTTTGATGGAAAGCCAGTCAACATCCGGGTCGGCCCAGTCAACACGTATTACCTTTAACCCGAGTCGCTCAAGGGCCTTTTTCAGGAGGTCGTCTTCCCAAAGAACATTCAGCACATACTCAGAATCATCCACAGGATTCAGGTACCTGGATTCTGTTAAAATCGCAACATCAATGGGCGGTTTCATTTTCTATCCTTTTTTATTCCTTCCTTTCTTACGATTTCGGGAACCATTGCTACGTTTCTTAGCCTCCTTTTTCGCCACTTCAATAGATACATCTCTTCCTTCAAAAGACGTGCCTTTCACGCTCTCTGCCAATGACTTTGCGAATCCTTGTTCTACCTCGAAAAAGGAAAAGTTATTCTGGATTTCGATTTTACCGAAATCCGGTTTATCTCCTCGAAGTCCTTCGTTAATTACTCCCATCAATCGCACCGGGTTTAACCCGTCTCTTTTTCCAATATTGATAAAGTACCGATCGAATCTGTTGTTCTGCTTTTCAGATCTGCCCCGATCTTTCTTTGATGATCGGCTCTTCGCATTCAAATCATAAGCGTCTTTGTAATAATCAAGGAATTGATTGAATTCTACCGAAAGAAAATGCTTAATAAGCTCTTCCCGGTCTAAGTCGGCAAGCTTTTCATAAGCAACGGGCAGAAATTTTTCAATCTGCTCTTCATTCACTGCAGTAGCCCTCACTTTATCAATCAGGTTCACCATGCGAATACCGCAAATCTCTTCCCCACTTGGAATTTCTTTTTTGATAAATGCCTTGCCAGACATTCGCTCCAGGTCCCGGATTCTCCGCATCTCGCGTGTGTGAATAATAGAAATCGAAATCCCGTTTTTCCCAGCCCGTCCTGTTCTTCCGCTTCGATGGATGTACACCTCTAAATCATCCGGAAGATTATAATTAATTACATGACTTAAGGAGTCCACATCCAAACCACGTGCAGCCACATCCGTAGCTACCAGCAACTGTAGTTCTTTGGTCCGGAAACGATTCATAACATCATCACGCTGAGCTTGCGACAAATCCCCGTTCAAGAGATCCACATCATAACCGTCTTTATTCAGTTTTGCTGCTATTTCTGCCGTTTCCCTTCTTGTGCGGCAGAATATGATCCCATAAATATCGGGGTGCATATCTACCGTTCTTTTTAATGCTTCGAACCTATCCTTTGCATGCACCATAAAGAACTGATGTTCCACGTTCTTTGCTGCAGAATTGCGCTCCCCTACCTCAATAGTTTCCGGGTCATGCATATACTTCCGCGCCATCTTTGCAATGGGTTTGGGCATGGTTGCTGAAAAAAGAAGCGTCTGCTTTGTATCAGGTGTATCTGCAAGAATCTGGTCCAGTTCTTCCTGGAAACCCATATTCAGCATTTCGTCGGCTTCATCCAAAACCAACGTCTGGATGTTCCTTACATCCAGTTTTTTTCGGCGGATAAGATCAAGCGTACGCCCGGGAGTTCCGATAACAACTTGCGCACCGTTTTTTAACGCCTTTATCTGGGTTGAAATCGTTGCTCCTCCATATACCGCCACGGAAGTGACTTTTTTCAATTTTTTTGAAAAAGCTTTTAAGTCCTTTGCAATTTGAATGGCAAGTTCCCTGGTTGGGGAAAGCACTAATAATTGTACGGCCGGAAGTTCAGGATCTATTTTCTGAAGACTGGAAAGACCAAAGGCACCAGTTTTTCCGGTTCCTGTTTGAGCAAGTGCTATTAAATCCTGCTGAGAATTCAGGATAACAGGAATCGCGAGTTCCTGAATTTTGGTGGGATGTTCAAATCCCAGTAGTTCTACGGCTTCAAGCAGTTCCTGCTTTAAGCCCAATTCAATAAATGTTGACATCGTTGTTTGTTTGCCGTCTCGAAAAAAGCGCTGCTTCTTTAATCTTGCCCGGTATTAAAGTTGGGTGAGCATTGGACAAGCTTCAAGCGCGACTGCTTGATTCATAAAAGCCAGCAAAAATTACAAACCTGAAAGGTCTTTGGATTTCTCACGAGTGAGAAGTTTCAGTCTTATCACGAACTCACGCGATAAAGATACGGAAAATCTCAAAGAAAACTTTCAGGCTTGCAGGTGTTCGACCTCAAGTTGGTCTCTCTAATTATCGTTGCTTCGCAATTAACTGTGCGCTTTCTCCAATTCGCATGATTTTTTCTCCGGAAGTTAATGAGGTAACATCCGTAGACCCCTCCTGGGAAATCACCCGAATTTTTTCAGCGTTTCCATTTAAAACCACGTTTGCGTATGGGTTTAGCACAAACAGATCGTCCTGGTTCATTTTATGGAAGTAGTAGGTTCCTACTCCCCCGGTTGTTATACGATCTATTTCTTTGTACTCGATTACTACGCGCTTAAGCTTATTCTCCGGCTCAGCCTGGTAATGAAAGCTAAGGGTTTCATCCTCTGCAATAATTGGTATTGCGGATATGAAGCTGGAATCACCAACCAGTGTCAGATGATTTCTTGTGCTTTTCAAGAGAATAACCTCAGTATCTAAGCTTACTTCAATTTGTTTGAAGGAAGCTAACTCTACATCCCTTAAGTGAGTAGTTTGTGCAAATGAAGTTGTTGTAAGTACCAATGCCATTGCGATGGCAAGGGCCATTTTTTGCATTGAAGTTTTCATGAGTCTAATGTTGAATGAGTGAGTGAATAGTTTTTTATAAATAGTGTGACTTTTTTTAGTCCTCTCTAGCGTTGAAGAGTTTAGTACTCTTCGATTTTTTCCTTAAGTCTTTTTTTTCGTCTGTTTGTTTTTGTCACACCAAAGTTACCGACCTTTTTGCGATTAATTGTAACCCCGGAGCAATAGAAGAATTCAATCACACAATTAGAAAAACCTGTATCAGCTTTTTTATGCATAAAAAAGCGGTACCAACTAACCACAGTAATGAATTGTTAATACTGAATTAACACAAATAAATTTGATGGAATCGCTTCCGATAGCGGTTCCAATTTACTACCACAGGGTGAGTTTTGGTAGATTTTGAGAGTGAAAACCGGGTTACACTGAAGAGTGAGATCAGATGTATTTGTCGCCCCGAACCACGTTCACAGGAAAAGCGTAGGTAATTACTGAGTAATTTTCGAAGTAGGTATTCGCAACAACATCAATAATTTTATCCCCGACTTCTTTACTTACCACTACTTCTATCTTCACATTTTTACCTTCCCAGTCGCTGGCTCTTACGCCCCGGGACCCTTCACCAGTTGTATCCGATAATGTGTAACCGGTTGCTCCCAATTCCTTAATCTGTTTGATAATATCATCCCGAAGTATTCGCTCGGTGATTATAGTGACCAAAAATAATTCTGTAAGTGCCATATTAGCCTCCCATCATTTGTGCGATTACATAATATAAAGGAATTCCCAAGGTAATATTGAAAGGGAAAGTAATTCCTAATGAAGCTGTTAAATAAAGCGTGGGATTGGCTTTCGGAAGCGCAATACGAACGGCAGCCGGTGCTGCAATGTACGAACCACTTGAAACCATGGCCGCTAATACGGCAGTTCCGGCAATACTTAATCCTGCCATCAATCCCACCCAGGTTGCCAGAATCCCGAATAGAATCGGGACAATTATTCCAAATCCGAGAAGGAAGAACCCAACCTTCTTTAAATCCTGTAGCCGACGAGCGGTAACCATTCCCAATTCAAGTAAAAATAAAACAAGTGCTCCCTGGAACCCACTTACAAAGAACGGTTCTACGGAAGCAAACTTAACCGGGCCTGCAATTAAACCTATTGTAAGCCCCCCAAGTAATAAAATAATGCTGCTCCCGGTAACTACCTCATGCAGGGCTTTTTTGAAGGATCCACCATTTTTACTGAACAGCTGCGGAATCATTAGCGCTACAATAATTCCGGGAACTTCCAGTATGGCAACCAGGGTAGGCATGAACCCCTCTGGCTGCCCCCCCTGAGCTTCGATATAACTGATAGCTGCAATAAAAGTGACGGCCGATACCGAACCATAATGGGCAGCCACCGCGGCAGAATTCACCAGATCCATTTTCCCAAGATACCGGAGGACGATGTATGCAATTATGGGAGTAATCATACCCAGTATCAGGGTAGCTACTGCAGGCCATAAAAATTCGTTAAATGGGGTTTTACTTAGTTCAACCCCTCCCTTCAAACCGATAGCCAATAGCAGGTAAATAGACAGGCCCTGGTAAAGTGGTCTGGGGATTTCAAGATCGCTTTTAACAGTTTTGGCTAAAATACCAAGAACAAAAGCTAAAACGACGGGAGAGGCAAAATTCGAGAGCAAGCTTTCCATAAACCAATTTGTTGAAGATCATTTTCAAATTGGGCTCAATAATAGGAAAATTAGATGAATCATTCTTGAGAATTGATTCTTCAATTATATCAGAGTCTGGAATAAATTGTACCCTTTTCAATCCTGGAGGAGTAGTTATTAATACTGATTGGAACCAACCAGGCTTTTCTGAGGTACACCGCAAAGAGTTTTACGAGTCCCGGCTCTACTGTTCGTAAAAAAATTCAATCATATTGCCATCCGGGTCTGCAACAAACACAAACCTTCCCTTTTTTCGATTTGCAGGTCCGCTAATGATGGTCACTTCTTTTTGGCGAAAGTATTCGGCAAGTTCATCCACTTGTTCAGGAGATTCTACATAAAAGCCGAAATGATCTACCCTGAAATCACGGGAGGTAGGGTCATAACTTGTTTCGGCTTCCACAATAACTAAGGTGTCTCCACCGCCTATGTTATATACTGCCATACTTTGCCCCATGGTTTTTACCAATTCGAAGCCGAGTATATCCCCGTAAAATTCTTTGGAGGCAGTGATTCGGTTAACCCGAATTGTAATGTGGTTTAAGCCGCTTGGTTTAAAATTCATCATAAATGTTGTCTATAGAATATTCGGCAAGATAACAAAACCCAGTCGAGAATACTTCCAAACAAAAAACTCATTTTATGTGTTAGTTTTTTCCCGATTTTTTGTGAATTTAGATAAAATCAAACTTAGTACTTCTTGTCCACACTTTATATCGTTGCTACTCCTATTGGAAATCTTGGAGACTTTTCGCCTCGTGCTGTAGAAAGTCTGAAATCTGTGGATTATATCGCCTGCGAGGATACACGCACATCCGGAAATTTGTTGAAAAAGTTCGGCATAGATAAACCTACGTTTTCTTTCCATCAGCATAATGAACATAACAAAGTGGATCATGTAATAAACATATTGGACGCCGGGCAAACTATTGCCTTAATCAGTGATGCAGGCATGCCTGGGATCTCGGATCCGGGTTTTTTAGCAATTCGTTCTGCAAAACAAAATGGACATAATGTAATCGTAATACCTGGTCCTGATGCGGCTACTACCGCTCTGGTTGCCAGTGGATTACCTTCCGACCGATATATTTTTGAGGGGTTCCTTCCTCACAAAAAAGGTCGTCAAAAGCGATTAGCTCAACTTGCAGCTGAAAATCGAACGGTCATTCTCTATGAAAGCCCAAACCGGTTAATAAAGCTTTTAACTGAAATTGAAGAATATTTTGGATCAAATCGATTAGCTGCTGTAGCCCGCGAACTAACTAAAGCCTTTGAAGAGGTAAATAGAGGTACTATTTCTGAATTAAAGGAAAACTATGAAGCACGCAGCTCCGTTAAGGGCGAGATTGTAGTAATAATTGCAGGAACAGAGTACAAAGAATGAATACATTTTCAGAGAATAAATGGCTGGTTTCCTTAACAGCTGGAATATTACTTGGGCTTAGTTTCCCCCCAGTTGATCTGCCCTTCCTCACTTTCCCTGCCTTTTTATTACTAATTCATTTGGCCAACAAGTGCGATTCGTATAAGGAAACTGCCTTTTATAGTTACTTTGGGTTCTTAGTGTGGAACATAATTACTACTTATTGGTTGATGATGGCCTCTGTAGGAGCAGGAATTGGCGCTATTTTGGCCAACAGCTTACTAATGGTGATCCCTCTCTGCCTTATGCGCTTTTTCCAGCGAAAATATACTTCTGTGGTTTTAGTTGTAATTTTACAGGCTACCACATGGGTGATGTATGAATATCTGCATCACCATTGGGACCTGGCCTGGCCATGGCTGGTAATTGGTAACGCATGGGCAAATCAAATCAGCTTGATTCAGTTTATCTCTATCACAGGCCACCTGGGAATTAGTTTTTGGGTAGTTGTTGTAGCT
>JAKSCW010000360.1 GCA_022360375.1 Balneolales bacterium | reverse complement strand
CGGTACCGGTTTGTACATAACAGGTCTTTCTGCATGTTGCGATAACGCGATTTTCCTGCACCGAGGAAACAAACAAAGTTCGGCGCTTTTTCCTGGTGTCTTTGAATGTAATTGAATCGCCTTCCTTTAACGATTTCAACCAATTGAAATCAACAAGAAGCGCATTACTTTCACTTTGAACTACTCCGGAAACTAATTCAATACTTACCGGCTGAATGACTTCTCCCAGTTCATTTTTCTTTGGTCTGAATTTTCGGACTTTTGCTCCTTTAGGAAATGAACCCGTTCGGATTTTAGGTCCGGCCAAATCCATAAATACTTTACAGTCTTTTTTCAGTTCAGATTTGGCCTGATGCAGATTTTGAATCATCAAAAGCCAAACTTCTGGTCCATCATGGGCGCAATTTATCCTTGCCGTATTCATTCCCGATGCCAACAGGTCATGAACAAGTTTATAATCATAAGCCGCTTCTGTTGGCAACGTGACCATGATCCGTACTCTCCGGCCTTTGGTGCTATGCCCGAATAAATCCTTTGCGTGTTTTTTCTGTTGTTTTACAGAGCTCTTTATTGAAGTTCCTTTTAAGGTAGATTGAATATCTTTCTCCCGGATCAGAGATTTCAGGATTTGTTGGCTGTTTATCAATGTAGCGAGAACATGAGATTCTGTACTTCCGAGCATGGATAATCCCAGGTAACTAAGCTTCTTTTGAAGTCTCTTCAGGTTTAATGAGCGAAAAGTCCTGTAATGAATCAGATTTCTTGCACCGTCCCGGTAAGAGGGATGAACTTTTGCTATTTCCTGATAATGTTCTTCTTCTGCATGAACTAAAACCGAAATAACTTCATCGAGTTCTTTAATTAAAGGCGGAATTTTGGTTGGTTGAATCTTCACCCGTGTATTACTTTGGTCAATATTATATCAGTGAAATTAATGGCCCTTTTGTGAATATTTGATGGATAATCGAATGCGAAAAGGAGAAAATTCCACTCATTTTGAAGCAGGTGGATGTAACTGTATACGATTGATGAAATTTGCACAATGCAGCAGATTTCATATCAATTTCTTTGTTGGG
>JAKSCW010000337.1 GCA_022360375.1 Balneolales bacterium | reverse complement strand
GAAGATGTTTTCATCCCCTACTTCTTCTTTAATCTCCACATTTGCGCCATCCAGGGTCCCAATAGTAATGGCACCGTTCAGGGCAAACTTCATGTTTCCGGTTCCGGAGGCTTCCATACCGGCGGTAGAGATTTGCTCGGAAAGTTCTGCTGCAGGAATCATAGATTCAGCAAGTGTTACCCTGTAGTTATCCAGGAATATACACTTGAGTTTGCTGTTAGTTTCCGGGTCGTTGTTCACCACATCTCCAATAGCACCAATCAATTTGATAAACATCTTGGCCATAGCATAACCAGGCGCCGCTTTACCACCAAAGATGACCGTTCTTGGAACCACGTCTAATTCGGGATTTTCTTTCAAACGGTTGTACAACGTAATCACATGAAGAGCCGCCATTAGCTGGCGTTTATACTCATGAATACGTTTTATCTGGATATCAAACATGGTGTTGGGATCAACGGTAACACCCTTGATATCATGGATAATTTTCGCCAATTGTTCTTTTTTAAGATGTTTGATTTTGGCGAATTCATCGCGGAATTTTTTGTCATCAGCAAATTTCGCTAACTCCTGGAGTTTGTCCAGGTCAGTTACCCAATCGTCTCCAATTTTCTCTGAAATTAATGCAGATAGCTCGACATTACATTGCTTTAACCAACGTCGTGGGGTTATTCCATTCGTTTTGTTAGTGAATTTATCCGGATACATTTCATGGAAATCACGGAACATATGATCCACCAGGAGCTGAGAATGAAGCGCTGCCACCCCATTCACTTTCCTGGCCCCGACAATTCCCAGATGCGCCATATGTACCACCGGATTTTCACCTTCTCCAATAATGCTCATTCGGGATTGGCGGTGTTTATCGTCTCCGAATTTTGCTTTAATGGAATCCATAAAGCGACGATTGATTTCGTAAATAATATTCAGGTGACGGGGAAGAAGGTTTCTAACCAGCGAAACCGGCCACTTTTCAAGAGCTTCAGGAAGCAATGTATGGTTGGTATAGGCCATAGTGTTTACGGTAATATCCCATGCCTTATCCCAGGGCATATGCACTTCGTCTAAAAGTACACGCATTAATTCGGGAATGGCGAGGTTCGGGTGAGTATCGTTGCACTGAATGGCAACTTTTTCAGGAAGTTTGGTCCAGTCGTCAGTCTGGTGCTTGAAACGACGAAGAATATCCTGCATCGAGCCTGAAACGAGGAAGTATTCCTGTTTCAGACGAAGTTCCTGCCCAACAAACATTTTGTCGTTTGGATAAAGAACACGGGTAATGTTCTGTTCCAGCTGGTTCTCACGAACAGCGTCTATGTATTGCCCCTGGTTGAAACTTTGAAGATCGAGGGCAGTATCTGATTCTGCTTTCCATAAACGAAGATTGTTTACAATTCCATTATCATAGCCAGGAATCATTGTATCGTAAGCAACGGCCAGCACTTTATTGGTATCTTCCCATGAATATCTGAGGGTGCCATCTCCATTTGGGTTCATCTTTTGATAGCCATAGAACTCTACCGGGTATTGAATTTTAGGGCGTACGATATCCCAGGGATTACCATAACGGAGCCACAAATCCGGTTTTTCGATTTGGTATCCGTTTTCAATTTTTTGGTAGAAAATGCCATAATCGTAGCGAAGTCCATACCCGGTTGCCGGTATTCCCAATGTGGCCATAGAATCGAGGAAACAGGCAGCCAGCCGGCCTAAACCTCCGTTTCCTAAACCGGCATCCCATTCCGCATCGCGGATTTCATCATAATCTAAGCCAAGGTCAGCACAGGCATCTGCCACTTCTTGCTGAACATCCAGGTTTACCACCATGTTATCCAGTAAACGTCCAATCAGGTATTCCATCGACAAGTAATACACCCGTTTTACCCCAGAATGATGGTAATGCTGCTGGGTGGTAATCCATTTGTCGTGAAGACGATCCGAAATGGTAAGAACAACACTCCGGTATTTATCCCAATTAGTTCGTGAAAATTCGTCTTTGGCCAGGGTGTGCCGAAGGTGCAATTTAATATCTTCCCTCAGTGATTCTTTATTAAGGCCGGAGCGAACCATAACGTCGCTCATTTCAGATTTTTTGCTCATCAGTAATAGTCTTGTTAAGTGAGTGCGTTAAGCTAAAAAACAGGTTTTAAGCTAAATTAAACTTTTAGATTTCCTTTCTATAAACTCTTAGATCGGGTTTAAACATTGGCTTGGTCAGGTTTGCCGAAAAACCCAAACTATGAAACGATTCATAGGCATCAATAGCAACAAAATCCTGTTCAAAAATTCCAAAAACACTGGAACCGCCACCACTCATAGAAGCATAATTTGCGCCAAAGTCATAGAACTGGTCTTTCAGGTTGCCAACCAATTCCAAACGGGGAAAAACCGCAGGTTCCAACTCGTTTTGAAGCAGGTATTGCCACTCATCGATTTCTTCTTCCAGGAGTACCCCTTTCAGCGAAAACTCGGGTTCCGGATTAGGTTCACAGAATTGGTATGCTTCCGGTGTGCTGCTGAATACGTTTGGAAAAACAGTGACAATGTACGCGTCGGGTTGAATATCCACTTCCTCGATGTTATCTCCTAACCCGGTTCCAATTCCTGTTTTTCCTTTGATAAAAATGGGAACATCTGCTCCAAGCTTTTTCCCCAGGCGAAGTAAGTCGTCTTCCAAAAGACCAAGGTTCGCAATTTTGTTAATCATTCGAAGAGTTGTGGCCGCATTACTGCTTCCTCCTCCCAGGCCGGCTCCTGCGGGGATGTTTTTTTCAACCCGGATTTGAAATTCATCTTTTAAACCAGCTTCCTTTTGAAGTAGCTGAACAGCCTTCACAATGAGATTAGAGTCATCGACAGGAATTTTCTCATCACTCATGATAAGTTGCATATTGCCAGAAGGACGTACCTCAAAACGATCGTTCCATTCTATGAAGCAAAACCCGGTTTCGATAGTGTGGTAACCGGTAGAAAGCCGCTCAAGCACATTAAGCCCAAGGTTAATTTTAGCGTAGGAATTTGAAACCCAAAGATCGGTCATTGTAAAAATTCTTCTTTGTTGTGCATCATAAATTCAAAGGCTGCATCATGATCGTTGGGAATATCCCCATTAAGGATGGCTTCTTTTACAGCATCTTTGATGTTTCCCACTATAATGCTGGGTGGAATATTCAAGGCTTCCATAATTTCTTCTCCGGTTAACGGGTTCTTCCAGTTTCTGATCCGATCCTTCTCCTCCACTTCCACTATTTTGCGTTCTACCTGGTTAAAGTTTTCCTGGTACTTTTTCACTTTAAATTCATTCTTACTGGTAATATCAGCTCTGCAAAGTGTCATTAAATCATCAATGTCATCTCCGGCTTCATAAATCAAACGCCGGATAGCAGAATCACTCACGATATCAGAAACGAGTGCAATTGGACGAAGGTGTAAGCGCACCAGCTTTTGGACATATTTCAT
>JAKSCW010000296.1 GCA_022360375.1 Balneolales bacterium | reverse complement strand
AGTAGATTATGAACACCTTTTTCATCTCTCAGGTATTCAACCGTAAATCGCCACAGAGCTATATAATCCTCTTCTGAATTAATTCCTTTACCCCACCAAAACCAGTTTCCATTATGCTCATGAAATGGCCTGAATATTATGGGAATCAGCTCACCACCCTCTCCCGTCAATGTGGATGCGAATCCGGCAAAAATATCCAGCCAGTTTTTTTAGTTTTCATGAGCCTCTGCACCCGGAAGGATTTGAGCAATGGTGGGAACCGTGTCCCAGGAATTTCCACCGGTAACCGGGTTAACCATATGCCAGCTGATGGTGATTATTCCGCCTCTTTCATATCCTTCTTCAATCCAGCCTTTCATGTTTTCAAAATTGATCCCATCAAGATTGGCCTGCTTTTCAACAATGTTGCCCAAATCCCAGCCATAAACCGCAGGATAGGAACCGGAGGCTTCCAGCACATCAGAGCGACCGGCTTCATCCCACCAGTTATATCCATAAGCCAGATCATCCTGGTGGCCAAATAAGGTTCCGGAACCGGATAATGCTTTCAGGTTCTGATACAGGGCAACCGTTTCAACCGTTGCGTTTGCATCTATTGGCAGGTCACCGGGCCGTTCTTCTTCATTTGGAGAATCACAACCGGAGACAATGCATCCAACAATTAATAAAATGAAAGTAACTCTTTGCATAGGTTTCAGTTTAATTTTTCAAGAATAATGCCTTTTAATTCAATTCCTTCCCGCCCGGGAATTTCAGTACTTGAAATTGTAAGAGTCTGCGAACCTTCTTCAAGATGGAGGCTTCCTGCTTCCAGGACTGCCCATTCTTTTTCGTAGACCTCCCCGCGGGGTACCCTGTCAGGGCTGGAAATGAATTCAGGATCGTGGGTATGGTTAATGGCTATTTGTATCATTTTGGAGCCGGAACCTGCTGATAGCAGAACTCCCTCGTTTCCTGCTGAAAGCGAGTACTCGACAAATACTGCAAATTCACCTTCTTTTACCACATCCAGGTTCCACCAAATTTTGTCTGACTCGCTACTCCAATTTGTTAGCCAATCGTTACTCCAACCCGATTCCCCGTAAAACCTGATGTCTCCTGAAAAGAGACTTTCAACAGCAGGTAAATAAACAGTTGGGGCTTCTTCATAGCCAACCGGAATGGGGCGGGAAGCGGGTAAATCCCTGGTCACTTCCCGGAACCATGTATCATAAGCTACGCTCATTTCGGCTACAATTCCAGGATGAGATTCGGAAACATCCGTGCTTTGCGTTGAATCGTTCGTCAAATTATACAGCTCCCAGTCTTCCCCGTATCGTACTAAACGGTATTGGTTGTTACGAACCGAAGCCGGGTACATTTCCAGGGAATCCCAGCGTGACTGATGTGTAAACAAATAGCGATCGCTCCATGGAGCTGCATCATCAAATAACAGCGGCGAAAAACTTCGTCCATCGAATTTGTTTTGCGGGACAAACTCAATTCCTGCTAAATCTACTAATGAGGGAAGGAAATCGATATGAGCGGTTAGCTCTTCAAC
Source organism: Balneolales bacterium (assembly GCA_022360375.1). GTDB lineage: Bacteria > Bacteroidota > Rhodothermia > Balneolales > Balneolaceae > HXMU1420-13. The sequence goes on along the minus strand of JAKSCW010000296.1, from coordinate 1,583 downwards.
CACAGTTCCGGGTTTTATTTTAGCCGGCCATTTCATAAAAAGGGGCACCCTTACTCCACCTTCATCCACTTTTGCTTTCCAGCCTTTCATATTCCCGTTAAATCGATCTCCACCGTTAGGGCCGTTATCAGTGAGGAAAATCACTATCGTGTTTTCACCGATTTCAAGTTCATCCAGTTTTGCTACAATCCTCCCCACATTGTCATCGATGTTTTCCACCATCCCGTAAACCGAGGCGTTTTTATCATCCAGTCCCTGAGCTTTATATTTGTCAAAATACTGATCCGGAACCTGGAATGGACTATGCGGCGCATTATATGGGATGAATGCCAGAAATGGAGCGCTTCGATTCTTTTCAATGAATGCTAAGACTGAGTCAGTTAGTACATCGGTAATAAAACCCTCCGTTTTCACCCATTCCCCATTGTACTCCAGTTCTGTGTCAAAATAGTTATTCCAGTGGCCCTTTTTGAACCCAAAAAATGTATCGAAGCCCTGGCCATTTGGGTCCATCGGGTAATGTGATCCGTTATGCCATTTACCAAATAAGCCCGTTTGATAACCCGCCTCCCTGAACACTTCACCAAAAGTCACTTCACTGGCGTTCATATTTTCAAGGCCGTAAGTAACCCATTGGGTGCCGGTTCTAAGATGATCTCTACCGGTTAGTAAGCTTGCCCGGGTTGGCGCACAAACCGGGCTCACAAAGAAGCGGTGAAAGCGTGCGCCTGATTTAGCCAGTTCATCTAAATTCGGCGTGTCGATACCGGGGTTTCCGTGACTGGCAATATCTCCCCAACCCTGGTCATCCGTGAGAATGATAACGATATTTGGAGGATCACCTTCTCTTGAACATGAAAAAATCGTCAACCCGAGAATAATCAGTATTAAACCCGTCTTGCAAAGCTTCATTTTAAGGCACCAATTGCTTTGGCATGAGCTTTTATAATGGAAAGTGTTGATGAATCGGAAGCAAATACAGAATTCAACCCTTGCGGCTCTTGTGGGGGATCTCCGGTAAAGGGATCTCCTTCCTGCCACCAATAGTCTTCACTCTGTGCTTCCCCAAAACCGCCCCAACTCCAGAAATTAGTTCCTGCAAGAACGGGATGAGCTTCAACTAAATCGAACACCATTTTATAGTATTGATCCCGAAATGTTGTTGGTGAATCCTGAGCATACTCTTCCCCATCTCTGGGAAATCCAAACTCTTCCATTACAATAGGTTTGTTCATCTGGTTAGCAATTTCTATGTGGGAGAGTATGTACGCTGATGCATTTGTTTCAGCATTTGGGTACGTGCCTTCCATATTGGAAGGATTTATCCAACCCCAGTTTTTGGCCCACATATGGAACGTGAGATAATCAATGTTATCCGTTTCGTGAGCTTTCACAAAAATCTCCATGGAATCAAGGCTCCCGGTTTTACCTTCGCTTCCTGAAGAAACAAGATGATTCGGGGCGAGTGATTTTATGAACCCGGCAGCTCCATCTATCCACTCGTAATAGGCCTGTATTGCTTCGGGAGGCATTTCTCCTCTACCCGGACGCGGCTCGTTGGCAAGCTGCCAGCTCATGATGGT
>JAKSCW010000356.1 GCA_022360375.1 Balneolales bacterium | reverse complement strand
GCGCCAGCAACAAAGCCCATTTTCCGCGCAAAACGCGCTATCCAGCCGCTATAGGCCGCTTACCCACGAGCTTCAAATGGGCCGCGCTGTTCCTGGATGTCTCCCCTCCATACGCCACTTGAATTTTCAATGATACCCTAAGTAGATGGGGTTGCGAGGAAGACCGAGCGTCCGCTCTTGGTGATTTGGGGTCTTAGGACTGCTATGCTTAACCATAAGACCGGGACTTTGTAATAATAGTTACACGCCCTAAATATCCACCTTCTTTATCCATAAGTTCACATTGCGGCCCTGCCGGTCAGGATGGTGGAGAACACCTGTTACAACAGGGCCACAAAGATTGATTACAATATTAGAAGGCCATATTTATGGATAAGTCTCTTTCACAAGTTGTGTTTAGAAAATATTTATTTTTCCCTTTCTAGATGCTCAATTCTTTTTTGTTGTTCTTCTAACTTTTCCATTAGTTCGATTTGATAGAGTGTAAGTTCTTCGATTTTCTGCAGAAGCCTCATATTCATATCTCCAAGATCAATACCGCTTGCATCAATTTCAGTAGCCGAAGGAATTCCCGGAAGGTGCTTATTTTGATTTATATATTCTTTGATTTCCTTTAATGTTGGAAGTTCATAATTAGGCTCAAAAACAAAATCAGGAACACTGATGTCTGCTAATACCTTGATTTCTGTAGCTCTTATCTCGCCATTCACTGAAAGTTTCGATTGAGGATCAGTAGTCCCAATGCCGACATGGCCATTGTTTTTTAGTGTTAATTCTGCATTATCATATTGATCATAACCACCAACCCAAAAGTGCAGGCCAATATTATCTGTTCCAAAGTCTGTTATTCCAGCATAAGTCCCGGTTCTTTCAAGTCGAACTTGAGCAGATGTACTTATGTCACCTAGGTGAAGCTTTCTTTGGGGACTGAAGGTTCCAATGCCGACATACCCATCATTTTTGATAGTAAACTCTGAATTAGTATATTGATCGTAACCGCCAACCCAAAAATGTAGACCTCCATCATCTGTTCCAAAATCTGTTATTCCGGTAGAAGTCCCGGTTCTTTCAAGTCGAACTTGGACTGATGAATTAATTTCGTCTAAGTGAAACTGGGAATAAGAAGTATAATAAAATGTGAGGCATATGGTTAGTATGAAAATTCTTTTCATTGTTTTGAGAGTTAGATTAAATGTAAAAATCAAACCCGGGATTATAAGGTGCTGGTTTTAGAATAGGCGAAGCGCTCTTCCTCCCGGAAGTAACCGTTATCTTTTAGCTGCCAAAAGCTCTAAGATTTCTTTATTTTGATTCTTCAGTTCTTCGATTTGCTTTTGCTGTTCAATGGTGTAGAGTGTTAATTCCTCGATCTTTTGAAGCAGCTTCGAATTTAATTCGCCAAGGTAGGTTCCATTTGCTTCCATCTCTTCTGCTGATTCTATCTCGGGTAATCGCTTGTGTTCCTTGATAAACCTCTCAACTTCTTTTAATGTTCTTAATTCATAATCATCTTCAAAAACGAAATCACAACCCTCTAAATTTACTTTCACCTCTGTTGCCCTGATTGTTCCCGCAACATCTAGCATGTGATTAGGGGAAATACACCCGATACCCAAATTTCCATTTTTATCTATTCGCATGCGTTCGATCATACCTGATGTGCCGGAGGGAGAGGTTGAAAATGAAATGTATGGGTTGTTTGTATTTCCTTCATACAGTTTAATTTCCGCTTTTGTCCTGTTGTCATTGGTTAAAAGCATACCCATCTGCCTCTCATTATCTTTACCCGTATACAACCAGTGCCCCTCGATACTCGGTTGATAGTTTTGCACCACATTGAGTTGGTTCATGGTTATATTTCCGTTTTTATCTATTCGCATGCGTTCAATCATACCTGATGCCGCGGCAGGAGAAGTCGAAAATGAAATATATGGGTTGTTTGTATTTCCTTCGTACAGCTTAATTTCTGCTTTTGTTTTAGTGTCATTGGTTAGTAGCATACCCATCTGCCTTTCATTGTCTTTCCCTACATACAACCAGTGCCCTTCAATGTCTTGTTGGTAGTTTTTTACTAGGTTTAGTTGGTTTAAGAATATGTCTCCGTTTTGTGAGATTCGCAATCTTTCAACTGTACCACCCGGTGAATTTGCAGTCTTAAAATAGATGTTACCGGCCGAACTGTTATTGTTCTCCAAAACAAGTTCTGCATTTGAATATCCATCATTTGAAACCCCTAATCGGATTCTTCTTTGAGCTCCATTATCGTTCAATAAATAGGTTCCATGGATGCCTTCATCGATAGATCCTTCCGGCAATAAGTTTGCTTCAGAATCATTAGTAACTTGAGCATACAAGAATGTTTGGCATTGTAATGCGATGAAAATAATAAGTGCGTTTTTCATTTTTTTGGGGATTTTTTGATTTAAACTAGACAAGTAGAATTTTTAATTCAGAATTGCCTTACTAAAATAACATTTCTATGCCTATCCCAAATAAAACAAATCTTTATTTGTCCCTTTTTCATGGAAGTGATATGAACGCATATTTCCTCCTGGAAAAAGGTGGTTTTTGTTGATGTTTTTATATCGAGAAAGGAAGGCGGCTTCATTAAAAAATTGTAGTCGAGCCACTCACCATGATCTGGGTCATGAAGTCGTGTGGCCATAGTGGATATTTTAGTGAAGAAAAAGCAGAAAAATCACGAGTCAAAACATTCCATTTTGTGTATGCTAATGTAGTATTGTTAAAATACGAATATTTATACCTGTGCGCAGGCTTAGGTTACCGGCTTCATGGTATTTGAATCTTGATAGCCAGTGTTCTAAGGTTTAAAAGTGAATTATTTATCTTCGAATATCAACACCGAATTGAACCCGTGAAACGACTCATCCTATATTTATTTGCCGTTACTTTTTTAACCAGTTGTGACGACGAGAACACTCCCGAAATTGAAACCGGTGAAGACTACGCTTGGCAAGAGTTCCAGGGCTTACCGTCTACGGGAAAGTATATTCTTAACTCCACTGTTGCGGAAGACCACCTCTCTTTCCTGGCCCCCGAGCTTTTAATAACGATTGATTCGAATCATCAAATTGCCCGGCAGATCCTGG
>JAKSCW010000104.1 GCA_022360375.1 Balneolales bacterium | reverse complement strand
GTCGGGGGTATGCAAAGGGTAAGTATGCAGCTTGTTTCGGAACTAAAGAAACGTGCTGATGTGGATGTGAAAAATATTATCCAGCACGCACCATGGAAGGGAATAGAACTCAGAACAGCTCTTTTTCTTGGGCATTTGACCCGGAAACTTCCTGGGATTGCTGCTGATTATAATGCGGATATAATCCTTTTTTCCTCAATGGCAACGGCTTCTTTGGCGAAATTGACCCGGAATAGAATCGATATACCCATGGTAACCATCAATCACGGACATGATGTAAAGCTTTCTTTTCCTCCATATCAAAGGTTCGTGCCCCATGTTTTCGAGGCACTCGATGGGGTTATTTCTGTTTCCAGCGCGACCCGTCAGGAATGCATTAACCGTGGTATGGATCCCGAAAAAGGCATTGCTTTACCTAACGGTTTTGATTACCAGCACCTGCAAGAAACTCCCGATAAGCAAATATCACGAAGCCACCTGGAAGAAGTGTTTGGAATTGATTTGTCTAACAAGAAGCTGTTGCTCACTGTTGGCCGGCAGGTGAAAAGGAAAGGTCATGAATGGTTTTTAAAAGAAATTCTTCCGAAGATTAACTCTGATATACTTTATCTGGCCATTGGTGATGGTCCTGAGCATGAAAAATTGTTAGAAGTTTGGCAAAACCATGCTCAAAAGGATCAGATTCTCCTAATTGGCAAACAACCCGATGAAATTCTCCAGCAGGCATACGCTGCTGCTGATGTGTTCATTATGCCAAATATCCCTGTTGCTGGTGATATGGAAGGATTTGGTATTGTTTTGCTGGAGGCTAATTTAGCATCCACCCCCGCAGTAGCGTCTGATTTAGAAGGAATTAAAGATGTGATCACAAATGGAGAGAACGGTCACAAAATTCCGGTAAAGGATTCAGATACTTTTGCTCAAAAAATAGATCAGGTTCTTAATGAAGATTATGAGGTGCTAAGTGCTAATACAAGGAAATTTGTAGAACAAAATTTTGGTTGGGATAAAGTGGCTGATCAATATATTTCTTATCTTGGCGAGGTTATTAAAAAGTATAAGAACAGCACACGCTAGTATTGCTTTACACAAATTTGATAGATACTTAATACTGGCTATATTAAACCTTATTTTTGATTACTTGCACAGGACTAGATAATGGGCGAACTCAATAAAGTAGCAACTCAAGATATTTTTTCTAAAGCCTACAACTTTACCAAAGCCGACGAAGTTAAAGAAGCGGGTCTCTATCCTTATTTTAAGCCCTTAGAAGCTACTGATGGAACTATTGTCGAAATTGAAGGCCATGAAGTTATTATGGCAGGTTCCAACAACTACCTGGGGTTAACCAACGATCCCAGAACCATAGAAGCAGCTCAAGCCGCTTTAACGAAATATGGTACCGGATGTACGGGTTCCAGGTACCTGAATGGTACACTTGATATTCATCTTGAGCTTGAGGACAAGCTCGCAGAATATATGGGAAAAGAAGGGTGTGTGTTGTTCAGTACCGGATATCAAACTAATGAGGGATCCATCCAGACTATAGCTGGTCGGAATGACATCATCTTTTCCGATCGCGATAACCATGCTTGTATTGTAGTTGGCACACTTTGTTCGAACGCCAAAACCGTTCGGTATAAGCATAACGATATGGGGCAGCTTCGGAAGTTTTTAGAAAGTGCCGATCCTGAGGCCGGAAAAATTATTATCACTGATGGTGTTTTTTCCATGTCTGGCACACTTGCAAAAATTCCTGAACTTGTTTCAATGGCAAAAGAGTTTGGCGCACGACTTTATCTGGACGACGCCCATGCAGTTGGTGTTGTTGGAGGAGGAAAGGGTTCAGCAGCTGTTTTCGGGCTTACGGATCAGGTAGACCTGATTAGCGGTACTTTCTCTAAATCATTTGCTTCATTGGGAGGTTTTTTGGTAGGAGAGCGTCCGGTTATTGAATATATCCGGCATCATTCTCCTGCTCACATTTTTAGTGCCTCAATGCCTCCTGCTAATGTTGCCACCGTCCTCAAAGCGTTAGAAATTCTCCAGGAAGAACCATGGAGAGTGGCACGTTTGGAAGAGATTTCGATTTACATGCGCACCGAACTAGAGAAACTTGGTTTTAATGTATGGTCGAGTGAATCTCCGATAATTCCTGTGGTCATCGGAGATATCATGAAATGTTTCCAATTCTGGAAAGACCTTTTTGAGGAGGGCGTTTATGCAAACGCGGTAATTCCTCCTGCTGTTCCTCAAGGTCAATCTCTCATTCGAACCAGTTATATGGCCAGTCATACTGATGATCATTTAGACAGAATTCTGGAAGCCTTCAGGAAAGTTGGATTAAAACATGGTATAATTGACCACAATGGTCACTCTGCATAAAACTTGTTTTAAATGAATACTACGGGAATAACAATCGTCACCAGTGAGGACGAGAAAAAGAAATTCATTGAATTTCAATATTCCCATTATAAAGACGATCCCGTTTTTGTTCCCCCCCTCAGGATGGATCAAAAAAAACTTATTGATACGAAGAAAAATCCATTCTATAACAACGCCGAGGTTGTTTTATTCATCGCAGAACATAATGGAGAAATAGCGGGCAGGATCTCAGCAACGGTTGATCACCGTTTCAATAATTATCACAATTCAAAGACCGGGCATTTTGGTTTTTTTGAATGTATCGATCATCAACCTACTGCCGACTTATTATTCAGGGTTGCTGAAGATTGGCTGAGGGATAAGGGAGTTGAAAACGTACTTGGCCCGGCAAGTCCCGGAATGATGGATATGATTGGGATTTTGGTTGAAGGGTTTGAATATGATCCTTATATCCTGATGCCCTATAGTAAGCCATATTATGACAAACTCATCAAAAATTCAGGATATGATGTTGAAATGGAGCTTTTGGCGTTTGTTGCAGATCAACATGAGGTTCCCTGGGACAGGATGGACCGGGCAAAAGAAATTGTATTCAAGAGAAACCCGGGATTAACCATCCGCCCTCTTAATTTGAAAAAAATTAAGGATGAAGTGGAAATTGTCAGGAACATATACAACCAGGCATGGGCGACAAACTGGGGGTTTTTACCGCTTACCAAAGAAGAGCTGGCTGCCCAGGCAAGTGAATTCAGGTTGATCCTGGACCCGGATGTGGTTCATTTTGCAGAGATGAATGGAGAGCCTATTGGCTTTTCGATTTCACTACCTGACCTGAATATGATTTTTAAAAAAATGAACGGGAACCTATTTCCATTTGGGATTTTCAGGCTTCTGTTCGGAAGGAAGAAAATCAATCGGTTAAGAACGGCATTAATGGGAGTGGTGCCCGAGTATCAGGGGAAAGGCATTGAGGCACTGCTGAATCAACGTACCATTGAGTTGGGAGTTGGAAAAGGGTATGGGCAATCTGAACTAAGCTGGGTATTAGGAAACAACCAGGACATGATTCGTGTTGCAGAACGACTAGGGGCCCGTATCGAGAAGCGGTATAATATGTATACCAAGGTTTTATAAACCCATTCATCAAAATTTCATACACAACGAATAGATTACGATTCGTTTTAGATCGCTTAATAGTTGGTTGATCTGAAACGTTAATTTTATACATCAATAATTACGATTTAATGAGCGATTACAGAATTGAGAAGGATTCAATGGGTGATGTAAGAGTGCCCGCAAATGCACTCTATGGAGCACAAACCCAACGTGCACACGATAATTTCCCAATAAGTGGAATAAAGTTCGGCCGAGAATTTATACAGGCACTTGGCTATATAAAGAAATCAGCTGCACTTGCAAATAATAAACTTGGTCTTTTAGCCGATGAAATTTCAGCTCCTGTTGCAGAGGCCGCTCAGGAAGTAATAGATGGTAAACATGATGACCAGTTTGTGATTGATATCTTCCAAACGGGTTCCGGTACTTCAAGCAATATGAACACGAACGAGGTAATTAGTCATGTTGCTAACGCAAAGAACAAAGAGGGCGACGTTCATATCCACCCTAACGACCATGTGAATTTCGGACAAAGCTCAAATGATGTTATTCCTACAGCCATTCGGATAGCGGCGGTTCTTTCAGCTACAAAAAATCTGATTCCTTCACTTACTCATTTAAAAGATACGTTTCTGGCTAAAGGAGCAGAATATGCGGATGTAGTAAAAACCGGCCGTACTCATTTAATGGATGCAATGCCAGTTACCATAGAGCAGGAATTCGGGGGCTATGCACGCCAAATTGAACTAGGAATTGAGAGAGTTAATAGTGCCCTGGTACGGGTAAAAGAACTTCCGCAGGGGGGAACTGCAGTAGGAACCGGGATCAATACTCATCACGATTTTGGGAAAGAATTTGCAGCAAAAGTATCGGAGTTAACAGGGCAGGAATTCGTGGAAGCCATAAATCATTTTGAAGCCCAGGCTACGGTAGATGCCCCCATTGAACTTAGTGCGCAGCTGAAAACGATTGCTGTTAGCTTGATGAAAATTTCCAATGACTTGCGTTGGATGAATTCCGGCCCAAACAGTGGCTTGGGCGAAGTTCAGTTGGCAGCACTTCAGCCAGGCTCTTCCATAATGCCTGGCAAGGTGAATCCGGTGATTGAAGAATCGGTAAACATGGTAGCGGCCCAGGTAATTGGAAACGATGCAGCAATTACAGTTGGAGGATTAAACGGGAATTTCGAATTAAATGTGATGCTTCCTGTTGTAGCCCACAATCTTCTGGAATCCATCATCATTCTTGCAAATGCTTCCAGAAATCTTGCAGATCGATCAGTTTCAAAATTAACAGTTCGTAAAGAAATTATTGCCGACAAGGTTGGACGCAATCCAATTCTGGTAACCGCATTGAACCCAATTATCGGGTATGATTTAGCAGCCAAAATTGCGAAAAAAGCCTTTGCTGAGGGGCGTGCGCTCAAAGAAGTTGCTAAAGAAATGACCGAATTAACAGATGAAGAATTGGATAGTGCACTTGATCCAATCAAGATGACGAGAGGTGGTTTTACTGATTAAGTAAAGTATTATTAACAAAGAGTTTGGCGATTAGTCTCTAAATAAAGCTGGTTGCTGAACCCTTTAAAAAAAGGCTCAGATTTTGTATCTTGAAAGCCCTTTCAGAAATTTTTAATAGTCAAGTAAGTATAAATATTTTGTATGATTGAAGTTAACCCTCGAACCCGGAAGAAAATTACTGACAATGAAAAAAAGGAGATCTTAAACGATTACCGTCTGGGATGGACTAGTCGTTATATGTCTCTAATCGGGAGGAAAGAGGTACTTTCAGGAAAGGCAAAATTTGGGATTTTTGGTGATGGTAAGGAAATCCCCCAAATTGCAATGGCAAAAGCATTCAGGAAAGGTGATTTCAGGTCGGGGTATTATCGGGATCAGACGTTTATGATGGCTATTGGAGGGCTTACCATTGAGCAGTTTTTTGCCCAGCTTTATGCCCACCCGGATCCGGAATTCGATCCACATTCAAGTGGGCGTCAGATGAATTCCCATTTTGCTACCAAGCTGATTGATGAAGAAGGAAACTGGATTGATCAAACAAAATCAAAGAATACATCCAGTGATATTTCTCCGACAGCCGGGCAAATGGCTCGATTGGTAGGTTTAGCCCAGGCATCAAAAATTTATAGGAATGTGCCTGAACTAAAGACAAAAGAATGGGAGAAATTTTCTAAAGAAGGAAACGAAATTGCTTTTGGAACCATCGGGGATGCCAGTACTTCTGAAGGCGTTTTCTGGGAGGCTATTAACACGGTAGGTGTCTTACAGGTTCCAATGATTATGTCGGTTTGGGATGACGGATTTGGTATTTCTGTTCCTAAAAAGTATCAAACAACAAAAGAAAGCATTTCCAAGGTATTAAGTGGTTTCCAGAGAACAGAAGATGAACCCGGCTATGAAATTTTAACCGTAAAAGCCTGGGATTATCAACAACTTATTGATGCGTATCTCCAGGCAGCAAAAATTGCCCGAGAAGAGCATGTTCCGGTATTGGTTCATGTAGAAGAAGTTACGCAACCGCAAGGGCACTCTACCTCTGGTTCTCATGAACGATATAAGAGTAAAGAGCGATTGGAGTGGGAGGTTGAATATTGCTGCCTGAATCAGCTTCGTAAATGGATTTTAGCAAAGAAGATTGCGACAAAAACTCAACTCGATCAAATCGAGTTGGAAGCAATGAAAACTGTTACAGAGGCAAAAAACAAAGCCTGGGATGCTTTTCAAGCCCCGCTGAAGGAAGAAAAAGCATTCGTCCTTTCAAAATTAGCTGACCTAAAAGAAGAAACCTCCAACACTAAACTGGATGATCTTCAGCGCTTTTTGAAAGCCATTCCATTTACAGGCAGGAAAGATCTGATTCCCGCCGCAAAAAAAGCCGTAAGATTTACAATCGGAAGTAATCATCCATCCCGAACTGACCTGATAAAATGGCTAAAGGAGAATGAACCAGTTAACGAAGACCGATACAATTCTCATTTGTACAGTCAAACCGGGAAATCTCCGTTAAATGTGCCGCATGTTCCTCCCGTTTTCTCTGAAAGTTCAGAAAGTGTTGATGGTAGGGTGATTGTGCGTAACAATTTTGACAAGATTTTTGAGAAATATCCCAATGTTCTCACTTTTGGGGAAGATGTCGGAGCTCTTGGAGATGTAAACAAAGGTTTGGAAGGCCTCCAGGAAAAATACGGAAAGCTTCGGGTTACCGATACTGGCATCCGTGAAGCAACGATTATGGGGCAAGGTGTTGGAATGGCTTTACGTGGTCTTCGCCCGATTCCTGAGATTCAGTATTTAGATTATCTCATCTATAGCTTTTTTGTGCTAAGCGATGATCTGGCAACTCTTCGCTATCGAACCAAAGGGCAGCAAGCTGCTCCGGTTATTGTACGTACCCGAGGGCACCGCCTGGAAGGAATCTGGCACTCAGGTTCTCCAATGGGGGTGTTGCTTGGCGGACTTCGTGGAATTCACTTGTGTGTTCCCAGAAATTTGATGGAAGCGGCAGGTTTTTATAATACACTTCTACAAGGAGATGACCCCGCTATCGTAATTGAACCGTTAAATGGATATCGGTTAAAAGAAATTCAACCGGATAATATTGGGGAATTCACCACACCGTTGGGGGTTCCGGAAGTAGTTCAGGAAGGGACAGATATTACTGTAGTTTCTTATGGTTCAACATTCAATATCATCCAAAATTTACTTCCCCAGTTAGAAGAAGTGGGAATTTCTGTAGAACTGATTGATGTGAGAACGTTACTTCCATTCGATATTAATCATTCTATTGTTGAATCAGTGAAGAAAACGAATCGATTACTGGTTGTTGATGAAGATGTTCCGGGGGGAGCTTCAGCCTATATACTTCACCAGGTTCTCCAGGAACAAGGCGGATTCTATCACCTGGATTCAGAACCTCGTTGTTTACCTGCAAAAGCACATCGCCCTGCATATGCCTCAGATGGGGATTACTTCAGCAAGCCAAATGCCGAAGAAATCTTCGATAAGATTTACGATATGATGCGTGAATGTGAACCTGACCGGTTCCCGGAGATTTATTAGAAACTTTTTTGTTCCTGATACGTGGTATCGTCAGCTAATCTACCCTCCACGTTATGAACAAAAATTTACGATCCAAAAAAGTCAATAATCCGGATTTTGATCTGGATGAGTATATCGAAGAGAAAATTGATGAAGCGACTTTAAACGAGGCCAAAAAGGTAAAGCAAGAAACCGGAAACCGTAGATTCGTTTTCTTTGGAGTGGTGGTTGCCCTGGCTCTTCTTGTGTATTTTTTTCCTACCCGGAATGTTACTGAGTTTATTACCGGTTTTCGGGATGGCTTTAGTGGAGGGCAACAAATTGGAACTACAGTATCTGAACCTGTTGTAGTATCAGGCGCGAATTCTAACAATCAGCAACTAGTGTTCGAAGAGTTTGAATTTAGCGGAAATTTTCTGGATTACAGTTCAGCACTT
>JAKSCW010000221.1 GCA_022360375.1 Balneolales bacterium | reverse complement strand
GGATTCGAACCCTCGGTACCCCGATGGGGGCACACTCGCTTTCCAGGCGAGCCCGTTCGACCGCTCCGGCACCTCTCCAAAGAAAAATTCAAAGTTTAAAATATAAAACTATTTGTTCCAGAGAACAATCAAAATCCAAAACTAAAAGCTTCTTGTATGTATGCCCCTACCTGTTCCCCATCTTCCATAGCAGGTCGGAACCTCCACTTATATGCCGCTTCTAATGTTGCTTCCAAAATTCCATATCCTATAGACTTAACAACCTCATATTCTTCTCCGTTTTTGTCATACAAGCGAATTTCTGCAATATAAGCTTCCTTCACATCTCCCCTGCTACCAACTAAAAAATTTACGTATACCAATGCTTTCACATCTGATTTTTTTGCCTCTTCCGATAAAATGGGCTCTACGATGCGTAGTATCCTCGGGATTCGATCCGGATTTCCTGAAATACGTTCTTCATCCCCCATTTGGCCGGTTGAATTTTCCAGACTTAATAAATCAAACGTTATCAGGTCTTCAAATTCAGGGAAATCGATAATCTCATCAATTACTTCGTCATTAGGAACAGGAATGGGTGTTTGTGGTTTTGGTGGAGATGCTGGCGCATTTGCCTGTTTTGTAATAATCATTTCCTGAACGATAATTGCCTGTCTATCAAAAACTATTTCAGGTTCTTTTAACACCTCAGAAACCGGCCAAAAACGAAATATTGCAATCAGGAGAAGCTGAGACACGATTATACTCCCCATTACCCTGTGCTGGTAATGCGATTCCTTTAGAATTAAATCTATGATTGACGTATTCAAGTTGAGGTTAGCTCTTCATGGGCTTTAATAAGTGTTTCCCTGCAGTGACTTTTTAAAGCTTCCATACTTTCAAATTTGGTAGAATCAATGCTATCTAACACTTTTAATTTAAAATTGGAAGGAGTATTAAACAGCTTTGACCCAGATGCCAACGCAGAATAGGCCCCATCTATTACTATAGGTTGAATTGTGAAGCCATGTTCTAAGGCCAACAAGAATGCACCATTCTTAAAACTTTTGATCTTTCCGTCCAAAGACCGTGTACCTTCAGGAAAAATCATTACAGGAACCAGGTTCTTGATGGGTTCAACCAGATTATCAAGCTTACGCAGAGCACCTTTACTTGATCGATTAATGGTTAAATGACCGGTTAATTTTACTAACCATCCCATAACGGGGATATAAGTCATACTATGTTTAACCACCCACTTCATTTTCCATGGAAGCTGGTAAATGAAGGGGATATCCAAAAAACTTTGATGATTGGCAATAAAAACAGTCGGTTTTGAAGGATCAAACTTCTCCGCTCCTTCCATCTGCATTTTCCAGCCCGGGCTAACACGCATCATACACCAGGCCATCGTGCCCAGTACCCGGTTTGTAATCATTCGAAATTTATCGAATGGAGCAGTTAGTATGAAAATGATAGAAATAAAAATAAAATATGTGAGAAACAGCGTGCCAAAACAAATCCACACATATGTACTAAATAAAGCTCTCTTCATGCTAGATGCCTGCTAAGGCCTTTCTTATAAATCCTTGGTTCTGTCTCAATAATTTTCTTGCCTGGGTATAGTCACGATTACCAATTGCCATTACAAGCGCAGTTTTTACATGACCTTTGGCATCATGAAGATACGAAGTTGCCTCTTCATAGCCACAACCAGCAAATGTTGAGATAATTCTTTTCGCCCTTTCAACCAGTTTTTGATTAGTAAGCATCAAATCTACCATCACGTTTTCGTAAATCTTACCCTGGCGAATCATAGCGCCGGTTGTTAGCATGTTAAGAATCATTTTTTGAGCTGTTCCGCTTTTCATTCTTGTACTACCCATAATTACCTCGGGGCCAACAGGTACATCAATGATATAGTCTGCAGAAACCTGGAGCTGTTCTTCAGGAACGGTAGTCACAAAAATGGTTTTAATGCCTCGTTCTCTCCCTTCTTTGAGAACACCATGTACATATGGGGTTCTGCCACTAGCTGCCACCCCGCATATAACATCTAACGAAGTAATCTTTTGCCGTTCAATTTCCTCGCGGCCTGATTCTTCCGAGTCCTCCGCCCCTTCCTGAGCAACAAACATTGCATTTTTGCCCCCGGCAATAAAACCCTGAACCTGTTCCGGGTTCGTTCCAAATGTAGGAGGACACTCCGCTGCGTCAAGTACTCCCAGCCGGCCACTGGTTCCTGCACCAAAGTACAATAGTCTGCCCCCTATCGTGAAGCTTTGACTTATCAAGTCTATTGCTTCCGCAATTACATCCAGTTTTTGGGATACTTCAATAGCTACTTTTTGATCTTCTTCGTTAATTAGCCTGGCTATTTCCAACGAGGAAGCCAGATCGATCTCCATTGTATTCTTATTGCGTTGTTCGGTATCTAGCCGGGATAGTGAAGAATACAACTCTTTTTGATCCATATAACTAACGCCGCGATTTCCACCACATCGATTCTTCCGTACCCGTACCGGCTACAACAGCTTCCGGTTCTTCATTTACCGAAGCTTTCAAAAGAGCTGCAGCAAGAGTGATGGTTTCAGAATCGTGCTTATTATAAAGTTTTGCAGGGTCAAAATGATCCTGAACAAAATGTGTATCGTATTTCCCGGTTATGAACGCTTCATGGTTTAAGGTATATGTACAGAATGGTATTGTAGTACGGCAACCTACAATTTCATATTCATCCAATGCCCGCAACATTTTCTTGCGCGCATCTTCTCTGTCAGTTCCATGAACCGTGAGTTTGGAAATCATTGGATCATAATTAATAGTCACCGCCTGCCCTTCCTCAATCCCCGCATCTACCCGTACCCCCGTTCCGGTAGGAATTCGATGCTTTTCCAAAGTACCAGTACTCGGTAAAAAGTTATTTTCGGGATCTTCTGCATAAATTCT
>JAKSCW010000107.1 GCA_022360375.1 Balneolales bacterium | reverse complement strand
TTATGGGTTTGACCGTGGTTGCATTTGCTACGGGTGCTCCTGAATTGGCTATCAGCATCAAAGCGGCGGTAAGTGGAAGTGCTGATTTGGTAGTAGGAAATATAATCGGGAGTAATATCGCGAATATTTTGCTCATCTTAGGAATCACTTCTGTAATCTCACTTCTTCATATTACAAAAAGGGTAGTTCGAATAGATGTACCTATTGTAATTTTTGTAAGCGCTGTAATGTTTTACCTGGCTATGGATGGCACACTAACTAAATTGGATGGTGTGGTCTTATTCACCGGCTTTATCGCATATTCCATTTTTACGTATTTCCAGATCCGGAAAAGTAAGGATGAGGAAGAGGATGAAGCAGTATTCCATTATGAAAAAAGCATTGATGAGCTTGCTACCGGAAGTTGGTTTTATATAAAAAATGCGGGAATGCTGCTTATTGGCCTCGCTTTAATTGTACAGGGTTCAAATTGGATGGTTGATAGTGCGGTAACGATCGCGACGTTACTTGGAATTTCTGAGTTGGTGATTGGGCTTACCATTGTTTCCATTGGTACTTCTTTGCCAGAGGTAGCTACTTCGATGGCAGCGGCCCGTAAAGGTAAAGCTGATATTGCCGTTGCAAATGTACTGGGCAGTAACCTGTATAATGTGCTTCTTACTCTTGGGCTTACACTGATTATTTCTCCAAATATCCTGCAGGTTTCTGAGGCAGCCATCCGGTTCGACCTGCCCTTTATGGTGATTGTGAGTATGATTTGTATTCCGGTATTCCTGGCGGGATACAATCTTACCCGAACGGATGGTATTGTTTTTCTTACGTACTATGTATCGTACCTGACGTTCCTTGTGCTGGACGCTTTAGAATCTCCGGTTAAAGAATACCTGGAACTCATTATGTACTGGTTTATCGTCCCAATCACCATTATTTATGTACTTTGGCGGTTAATTGCTTATTGGAGAACACGTTAGAGCCGATAAGCTGTTAACATTTGAAAATCTTGAATCCTCAGGAATGATTAGAAAGGGGTTTCCAGTTATTTTGTCGTTATGAAAACAGTATGGACCACCAAAGCTATTCGGGGCAACTTCCCAAATGAGGACGTTTGTTGCCAGACTATGCTGTTTTTTCCAGCTATGGAATGCCCTCAGCATCACTTTGAAGAATGGTAGAGTTCGGAACTCACCTTTATTTTTAAACAACAACAAATCTCTTCAAATTAAACTTACATATTATGGCCCGGAGCACATCTTCTTCTCCACAATCACCAATCATGGAATTCATAAGGGCGGAATCCTTTTCAGGAATCCTGCTCCTTATTTCAGCAATATTGGCTTTAATCGTAGCCAATTCTCCATTGGCTGATTTTTATGTTCAATTATTCCAAACCAAGTTAACGGTAGGCTTACCGGAGGCCAATATTTCAAAACCGATTATTCTTTGGGTCAATGATGGTTTAATGGCCATCTTTTTCCTGCTAATTGGCCTTGAGATTAAACGGGAATTGAAATACGGTGAGCTTTCCACGGTTCAATCTGCTTTAATGCCTGTAATAGCGGCTTTTGGAGGTGCACTTATTCCTGGTTTGATATTCTTTGGTTTTAATGCCGGAACCGAATACGTAGATGGATGGGCCATTGCTATTGCTACCGATATTGCGTTTGCGATAGGGGTGCTTGCATTGTTGGGAAGCCGGGTACCTATTTGGGCAAAAGTATTTCTAACGGCGGTTGCTGTGGTAGATGATTTAATTGCGGTATTGGTAATTGCCATTTTTTATACCAGTAATATATCTGTAACCGCGTTGGGTGTAGCGGCAGCTACTACCGTGGTTTTGATAATCATGAATTTCTCAAACATTCGCTCTCTCGGTTTATACCTGTTTTTCGGGTTAATTCTTTGGGTAGCAGTGTTGAAGTCAGGTGTGCATGCCACCATAGCGGGAGTAGTTCTTGGATTCCTGATTCCTGCAACCCCACATAAAGAAAAGGATCAGTTGCTCCAAAACCTGGAAAAAGGAACCCAGTTACTGAAAGATGCCCAGGATTCCGAAGATAAAGAACTGAAAGAGACTGCCATGCATTACATTGAAGAAAGTGTGGAAAAAATGGAAAGTCCGTTACATAAGTTGGAGCATAAACTCCACCCGATGGTGGCTTATTTTATTATGCCGGTGTTTGCTTTCGCCAATGCGGGAGTTGCGCTATCTGCAGAGCAGGCAGCCGTAGCATTTACATCCACGCTTACCCTGGGTATTATTTTTGGTTTGTTTATTGGAAAGCAGATCGGAATTATGTCTGCAGTATGGATTTCGAGCAAACTTGGAATTGTGAAAATACCTGATGGCCAAAATGTTTGGGCGGTGTTTTACGGAATCGCGTGTTTAACCGGTATTGGATTTACAATGTCGTTATTTATCAGCGGGCTGGCCTTCACCGATCCTGCTACTATCGAGTATTCGAAAGTAGGTATATTTGTAGGTTCGTTGTTGAGTGGTTTACTTGGTTACTTCTTCTTAAGAGCCAAGCTGAAGCCGCAGGGGGCTTAATTGCGTTTCAAGGGCGGATTTACTTCGCCCTTTTTTCTTTCTCCGTAATAATCCAATTCACATACATAAATTCAAGCGCCGCACTTTCCTGGCCTTTCCAGTTAGTAATGTATTCCTGGAATTCTTCTTCCGTGCAGTTATTGGGATCTCCCCCGTAGCTCCAGATAATCCATCGACGTAATCCTTTTTCTTCTCCTTTTTGCATATTGGAAGGGAAGGAGGCGTCTGTCCGGGCCCGCATCATCAAAATATCCTGGGCAGCCGAAGGACCAATTCCACGGATACCAACCAATGTTTCATATGCTTCACCGGGGGCGGCATCCATAAGTTGGTTCATATCCAGGTTCCCTGAAACGATGTCATTAGCCAAGCCAACGAGGTATTCCCCTTTACGAACTGTTGGGCCTAACCTGCGAATGTTTGAAGGATCCGCTTTCATCAGCTGAAAAGGGCGCGGCCAGGCCGGAAGGGTTCCCCCTTTGTAATCCAGCGCAGTGCCATAGGTTTCCCGGATGGCATACATCATTTTCTTTGCAGTAGGCTTATGATTCATCTGCATTTCCACGATGCGGTATTGGATGTCCTCG
>JAKSCW010000353.1 GCA_022360375.1 Balneolales bacterium | reverse complement strand
GCATGTGGAAGTGCGTAATGGACATGAAGTAAATCCAAATTGTCGTATTCGATTAAATTCACCATTTGAGAAGCCAATGCAAGAGCGTATGGGGGATATTCAAAAAGCGGATAAGAGTTAATGGAAACCTCATGATAGGAAATGTTGTTCTCTAATGAGTCTAAACGTGCCGGGCGTGAATAGCTTAAAATATGAATCGTATGTCCCTTTTGTGCTAATACTTTGGCAAGCTCTGTGGCAACTACTCCGCTTCCCCCAAAGGTAGGGTAACATACAATTCCAATATTCATATTCCGCTGTTACTTAAAAATGATTTATCAAAGGTATGTATTCTTTCATTTTAATCGCACTTTTTAAAACATCCTTTAACACCCTATGGTAATTCTAATTATTTCGATGATAACAGGTATTCTTTATATTAAAAGTTCGATGTAAAAGGAATGGATACATTCATCAAGTATCAAAACTAGTGTAGTAAAGAAACCATGGCCGGACATTCGAAATGGGCGAACATACGTCATAAGAAAGCTAAAGAAGACGCAAAACGTTCGAAGGTATTTACAAAAGTAATTAAGGAATTAACAATAGCTGCCCGGGAAGGCGGTGGTGACCCCGATGGAAACCCGCGCCTGGCATTAGCAATTGCTACGGCTAAGTCGGTAAACCTTCCAAAAGACACTATGGAAAGGGCCATAAAAAGAGGTTCTGGTGAAGGTGATGATGCTGCGACTTATTCCGAGGTAACTTTCGAGGGATATGGTCCCGGAGGAATTGCCTATTTCGTGGAAGTAACTACCGATAATAATACACGCACCGTTGCCGAAGTTCGCCATATCTTCACGAAACATGGTGGAAACATGGGAACGAATGGCTCTGTTGGGTTTTTATTCGAACAAAAAGGATTGATCCAGGTTAAGTCTGATGGACTTGATGAAGAAGAATTTATGATGCAAGCCATTGAAGCCGGAGCTGATGATGTGGAACTGGACGGTGAATTTTTCTCGGTGTATACAGAGCGTACTGAGCTGTTTAACGTAAGAAAAGCCTTAGAGGAAACCGGTTGTTCTATCGAGTCTGCAGAATTGATTCGTGAAGCAACTACTGAAACAAAAGTGGATACTGATACCGCGTTATCAAATTTTAAAATGATGGAAAAATTTGAAGACAATGATGACGTCTCAAATGTGTTTACAAATATGATGATGGACGAAGAAACACTTGCTGTAGCGGAGAATATGTAACTATGAACCTACGGATAGCAAAATATTTGCTTCTTATCATTTTCATTGCCGCTTCCCCGAAAGAAGACACAAAAAAAGGGAATGAGGCATATGAAGAGGGAAATTACGAGCTTGCGGAGTCCCATTTCAGAGCTGCTATCGATGCTGATCCGGAATTTGCAATTGCCCACTTCAATCTTGGAAATGCTTTAGCTAAACAAGGAAAAATTGAAGAAGCAATTCAGCATTATATGGAATACAGTTCTCTTTCAGAAACCATGGAAGAAAAAGCACTGGCTGAGTACAACATTGGTACCCTCCTTTCTGAAACTGAACAGTGGAAACCAGCCGTTCAACATTTCAAAAATTCGCTGAAATACAATCCGACTGATTTGGAGACTGTACATAATTTTGAACGGGCACTGAATGAATCCAATAAACAAGAGGACGAACAGCAGCAAGAACAAGGTGAGAATGAACCACCGCCACCACCTACTGAATATGCGAAAGCAATGCGCCAGCGAGCTGAACAATTGGTTTCAGAACGACGATATAAGGAAGCCTTTGACTTAATGCAGCAAGCATTACAGTTAGATGAAAGTGTTCAGAATTACAATGATTTTATAAACAGAATTGGAGAGGTATATGAAATTGATTCCTAACCTTAGTGCAGGACTATTTTTTCTATCATTAACTGTATTTTCTATCGACGTAAATGCGCAAACAGCGGATGATTTCTTCCATGGAAGTGCACAGGAATATATTGGTAATAATCTTCAAGGGGCTATTTTACAAGCTCAAGAAGGATTAAACAGATTCCCAAATGATCCAAAATTGAATGCGTTGTTAGAAAAACTTCTGGAAGAACAGGAACAACAACAGCAGCAGCAACAGAACCAGCAAAATCAGGAGAACCAGGATCAACAAGAGCAGCAGCAAGATCAACAACAGCAAAATGAAAATCAGGAGCAGCAAGACCAGCAGGAACAACAGGATCAAGAACAGCAACAAAATGAAAACCAGGAGCCACAGGAGCAAGAAGGACAGCCTCAGCCTAAAGAAATAAGCAAGGAAGAAGCGGAAAAAATTCTTCAGGCATTAGCTCAAAAAGAGAAGGAACTGTTAAAAGAATTCAAAAAGAAAAAACCTCAGGGAAGCAATACACATGATAAAGACTGGTAAGAGTATCGGTTTTGTTCTTTCAATCTTACTCTCTTTCACCTTTTCAGCAGCAAGTGCCCAGGAGATCACAGTTTCGGCGTCTCTCACTGAAACAAATATTTTTGCAGGCGAATCTGTCCGCTTAAATATTGTTGTTTCCGGTCAGTCACTCAACTCCATTGACCGGCCACAGATGCCCTCTGTAGATGGATTGCGCTGGTTAAGTGGAAGTACAAGCCAGTCTACCAATTATTCTTATGTAAACGGCCGACCTTCCGTTTCCTATACCTATGGATATGTGTTCATCGCTCAAACTCCTGGAGAGTATCTTTTCCCAAGCCTTTCTGTTTCGGTAAATGGTGAGCAATTTACAACGCAAAGCATTCGCTTCAATGTACTTAATCCTGAAACTGTAGATCCAACTCAGGCGCAGCGTTCACCCGATATTTATGTACGACTGGAGCCTAGTACTTCTAATCCAGTAGTTGGTGAACAGGTAATTGCAGACATCGTTCTTTATTTCAAAAGTGAAGTAGAGGTTTCGAATTATCAGCCAACTTCAGGTTGGAAGGCGGAAGGCTTTTGGAAAGAGGAACTCGAAAACCAACGCCAGGCACGTACTACTTCAACCATTATCAATGGCGTTCGTTATCAACGTGCAAGGTTACTTCAATATGCCATTTTCCCTACCAAATCCGGAGAATTGACCTTAAGCCCTTACGAAATTGTTGTACAGGTAAGAAACCGGAATCAACGTCGTGATATTTTTAGTTTTGGGCTTGGGCAGGAACGTATGGAACTTAATACACTTCCTGTAACCATCGATGTGCGTCCGCTTCCCTCCCTCAACAATGCAACTTCTTCTGGTGCGGTTGGTACATTCGAAATTACCAGATCTATAACCCCGGATAAAGCTTTTGTAGGAGAGAGCGTAGAGATAACCACAACCATTCGGGGCCAGGGAAATATACCGTTAATTGTGAAACCAGAGTTTGAATTTCCTGAAGCACTGGAACAATACGACCCTCAAGAAACAACAAATATTACGCGTGCAAATCGCCAAATTGCTGGAACCAAAACATTCACTGACATTGTAATTGCGAGAAATGAAGGGCGGTTTGAAATCCCGGAAGTATCTATGGCCTATTATAACCCCCAGCGAGAACGCTTTGAAACAATACGCCTGCCCGCATTAACTTTAGAAGCAGAGCGAGATCCCAGGGCAACCCCGATTAATACTAACGAGCTTCGATTCGATGTGGAACCGATTACCGGGTTGGCCAACTGGACTTCTCCATCCTCTGCTCCGATTTATTCCAGACCCTGGGCTTGGGGAATGCTCTTAACTCCTTTCTTCTTACTTGGTGTCGCTTTTGCATTTAAGACATACAGTGACAAAATGAATACGGATACAGCGTTTGCACGATCTCAAAAAGCCCGTGACAAAGCCATGCAAGAACTTGACAAGGTTCACCCTAACGGGGACATTAAAACCGGGTATTTCCATATTGAAAAATCACTAAGCCAGTTCATTTCCGACAAGCTGGATTTACCAAAGGCAGGGTTATCCCATCAAAAACTAATTAAAGAGGTAAAAGAAAAAGCAGGCAGTACCTTATCGAACGAACTGAAACGATTGCTGAACAAATGCGAAACCATAACTTATGCTCCTAACCCTACTCAAGAAGGTTTAAAAAGCGATTTGACAAAAGCTGAGGAGCTTATCAAAACCTTGGGAAAATCGTTGTGAGACAGTTTGTTATTTGGGTTTTCATAGTGGGGATTTCGGGAAGCATAACTGCCCAACCCAGTCCTCAATTGCTATTCGATGAGGCCAATACCCTTCTTGAGGAAAATGAATTTGAAGAAGCAATGGCCATTTATCACCAAATAGAATACTCAGGGTATCAATCTGGTGCTTTGTTTTTAAATATGGGTATTAACGCAGTGCAACTAGATTCATTGGGACTGGCAAAATATTACTTCCTGAAATCCAATGATTTTGCTTCCACCAGGTATTCTTCAGAGATAGCACTAGAATACGTAAATTCGCAATTTAGTCGCCAGTCTGCAATGCTGCCAAAGCTTCCCTGGGACAAGGCTGTAGATTCAATTAAAGATGGAACAGGAGCCATGGGCGTATTTGTTCTTGGTTTCATAAGTATTCTGATCTCTTTATTTCTGGTACTTTCGCGTTGGTTCAATCTGTGGGTATTCAAGAAACAGCCGGCGTTAATCCTAAGCTTCGGAGCATTAAGCCTGTTACTGGTTGCTTTAGCTTTCTATGTAGATTATGTAGACCAACGCTATTCCGAAGCGGTAATTGTTACTGCAGAAATCCAGGTAAAACAACAACCCGATACCAATGCTGACCTGGTTAGCCTGGCGTACGAAGGCTACGAAATTACCATTGACAATTTGAGGAGTGAAAACGAACCGAATTGGCTTTACATTAGGCTTGGAAATGGCCAATATGGCTGGATTGAAAGAGGCGGAAGCAAAACATTATAATTTTAATTGGAACACCATGAGTGAGTCACAAAGTTACATCGATCAGAATCAGGATAAATTCTTAAATGAATTATTCCAGCTATTAAGAATACCAAGTATCAGTACAGATTCAACAAAAAAAGATGCTATTCAGGACGCCGCAAATTTCCTCATTAACCAACTTAATTCATTGAATTTAAATCGTGTGGAGCTGTTTGATACTCCTGGAAATCCCATTGTATACGGAGAGCATTGTCCATACGAAGATAAACCGACCGTATTAATATACGGCCATTATGATGTACAACCTGCTGATCCATTAGAGCTTTGGACCTCAGAACCGTTTGAACCGGTAATTAAAGAAGGAAACATTTTCGCGCGGGGTGCCAGTGATGACAAAGGACAAGCGTTCACCCATGTTAAGGCTTTAGAATCGTTTGTAAAGTCCGGTCAACCTATCCCTGTAAATGTAAAAATCATTTTGGAAGGTGAAGAAGAAATTGGCTCTCCAAACCTTGTTCCTTTTTTGGAAAGTCATGCTGATTTACTTGCCTGTGATATGGTATTAATTTCTGATACCGCTATGTTTGGAAAGGATCAACCTTCTATAACTTACGGCTTGCGTGGCCTTGCATATATGGAGGTAGAAGTAGTGGGACCAAATCGTGATCTTCATTCAGGAGTATATGGTGGAGCAGTTGAAAACCCCCTGAATGTACTTTGCGAGATGATAGCCAAGATGAAAAATGAGGATGGTGAAATCCGGATCGAGGGGTTTTATGATTCTGTAGTACCACTAACCGGAGCTGATCGTGCAGCTTCTGCGGCTTTGCCTTTCGATGAAGAAGGCTATAAAAAATCTTTAGAGATTGAAGAAGTACACGGCGAAAAGGGGTATACCACACTGGAACGGGCTTCTGCTCGCCCCACTCTGGATGTGAACGGAATTTGGGGTGGATATACTGGTGAAGGAGCCAAGACGGTGTTACCGTCCAAAGCCAATGCCAAAATCAGTATGCGATTGGTTCCTGATCAGAATCCAAAAGAAATCGCAAAGCTATTTGCTGCACATGTACAAAAAATAGCTCCAAAAACAGTGAAAGTGAAGGTTACAGAGCATCACGGCGGGTTCGCTTCCATCACTGATCTTGATTTTTATGGATTGAAAGCCGCTGCGAAAGCTTTTGAAGAAATCTATCAAAAAGAGGTTCTTTTCTCTCGTGAGGGTGGTTCCATACCCATTGTAGCCGACTTCAAACGGGTTCTGGGCGTTGAATCCATCCTGATGGGTTTTGGACTTACAAGTAATGCAATCCACTCTCCGAATGAACATTTTTCTGTGGAAGATTTCCATCGGGGAATTAAGACTTCAGCCAAGTTTTTTGAGCTATTGCCTGGCTTTAATGCATAAGGCCGGTTGTCTCTTTGTTATTAACTGAGATTCACCGACATCCTGACGTAATAAAAGAGTACCATTGTTTGTAGGCTCCCTTAAGCAACACTTTCACAGAACCGTAACTGAGATTAAGTTACATTTAGTAGGAAGTACTGTTGATAAACATACATTTTTTATGTGTTGGCCAAAATGAGTGTATTTCTTAACTGAAAATGATTTCAACTGCTATTCACCCATTGTATCCTTTTTAATGAGTACTTCTCCAAAAGAAATTTCTTCTGCAGCAAGTGCAAGAATAGTTGTAGGCAAACCTTCCAACCTCTTTTGAACCGTTTCGTAATAGACTTCAAAATTTTCATCTGGTTCGGCTAGCCCCAGGAAAATCAGGTCGGCATCTTTGGAGTTTGTATTCAGAATTTCATCAAACGGTTTGCCTTCAGCGGGAATGATATCTACAAGCGCCTTGATGCGGATTTCTTCAAGAATGCCCTGAATATTCTGTCTTGCTCCCTCCAGGGCTTCTTCACCCTGAACTGCCATTTTTATATGAACCTCTGCTTCTCTCCAATCCAAACTATTGTTTACTAAATAGGCTAGAATCATCATCAACCCACCGTTTCCTTTTAACCCTCCCCACCATACATCAATACGGCGTCTTTCACCAAATGCCTTTTCCCCTTCCCCTCGATGTACAATGAGCACGTTACGCCTGAATTCATGAAAACGGGTAATCATGCGACAAAAATCAGTGCGAAATTTGGGATCTTCACTATCACCAATTATGATTGTATTTGGCTCAAGCGAACCAATGCCAAACGACTGAACAAGATTAATTACTCCTTCAAACCGGTCATTAGCGGAGATTACCTTAACCAATGCCTGGATTCCCCGTTTGTTCATAAATTCGCGGATATTCACCCTGGTACTCTGCATTTGATCAATACTCATTGTGCCTTCAGGAATAACGCTTGCCACACTTAATAAGCCCCGATCCCGAGCCAGTGTATTCGCAAAATCGATCAAGTGCCAGCGCTTGGTTGGAGACCCGGCCAAAACTAATGGATTTGGACGCCAGTTTTTTGGATCCTGGACTTCAGTTAAACGAATAAGTGACATTCGGATCACTGTCATCCATACTCCGCGACCAATATCTCCCCAGGCAGATTGCATTTCCCTTCGTTCAAGCCAAATAAAAATTATCCCCACAAAAACTAAAGCAATAACTGTTGCAAGAGTATTAATCAAAAACATTACGGCAATACATCCCAGCGCCCCTAGTAGCGAAAACGACCAATGTACTTTAAATGTGGGGCGAAAAGATGGACTCCCCAAAAAGCGTTCTATTCCTGCAGCAATATTCAATACCCCATATGTAGTAAGAAAAAACATGGTAAGTACCGGGGCAATAAGGTTGAGATCTCCAAACCAAACGGCAACTAAAGCAATAATCATGGTAAAAATGGTTCCGTAACGGGGGGTGTCATCTTCGCCTGAACCAAGCCCCAGCCAGTTGAGAAATGGTGGAAGAATGCCATCTTTTGCCAGCGCCTGAAGCACGCGTGGTGCTCCCAGAATACTGCCTAACGCACTTGATAAAGTGGCTCCCCACACTCCTACCAAAATGGCATCTCCCCAAAAGGAGAGATTTCGCATAACGAGTGAATCATTTAAAAGTGATTCTGTATCTGCGCGCATCGCAAGTAGTAAAGGAAGGGTCATATAAATTATATAGCCAACCCCTATAGCAGCAAAGGTCCCTGTTGGTATGGATTTATTGGGCGTTTTCAAATCCCCGGACATATTCACTCCAGCCATAATTCCTGTTACTGCCGGGAAAAAAACTGCAAAGACCACCCAAAAACTTTCCGGATTTTCCGTTTTTCGAGTCCATATTTCAGACGCTTCTACTCCTTCGAGCGGACTTCCAAATACTAAAGAAATCAACGAAAGAGCAATCCCAAACATAATTACATATTGGGCTCTTATTGCTGCTTTCGCCGAAGCAAGTGCGATAACTGATACAAATACAGTAGTCACAAGTCCGATCACTTTTTCATCAAGTACAGGGAACACCCGAACCAGGCTTTCAGCAAAACCTATGGTATATAGTGCAATAGATAGCGCCTGGGCAAAGAATAAGGGAATCCCAATTGCTCCTCCGGGCTCAATTCCCAGAGATCGGCTAATCATGTAATACGCCCCCCCAATTCGAACGCGTTGATCTGTAGCAATAGATGCAATAGACAGCCCGGTTAAAAAGGTAATGGAAGTAGATAGAGTTACAATGATCCAGGTGCCTACCAAACCAACATTTCCAACCACCCAACCAAACCGGAGATACATGATTACTCCTAAAATGGTGAGTATGGACGGAGTAAATACACCTCCAAAGGTTCCAAGACCTCCTTCCTTCGATTGTATTACCGCTTGTTTGGAGTTGTTTTTCAAAAAGTACCGGTTACTGATTTTGAGAGCGGGTCAAAGTTACTAAAACAAACAGAGAGGAATTTAAAGTTTCTGCTGGTTAGAAATCTGTGAGGTAAAGAATGGGTAAGTCCCGCTCAAAATCATACAAAGTAAGCCTTCTTAAAGTATAGTATCCTTCCCAGTAGGTTCTGAGTGCCTGAATATAACTTCTGCGAGAAGAATCCTTTTGTCCTTGAGCAATAAAAAGATCCGTGACATCTATTCTGCCAATTAAATACCGGTTCTTTGCTACATCATACCTTCGTGTGGCAATATCATCGGAAATTTCTGCCAGTTCTACTTGCTCTCTAAGCTGGGTGAATTCGCGCACTGTGCCTTTAACACTCAGTTCCAGTTGTAGTTTTTGATAGGCTATATTATTGGCTGTTTCCTGTTGCTGGTTTCTTGCTGCACGAATTTCAGCCAGGTTTTTCCCCCAGTTAAAAATAGGAATCTCGAAACCAACCGTAAAAAACTGTCTGTTTTCAGGGTCTTCATATAATTGGTCAAAATCGGTAGAAACCTGGTTCAAACCATAATCGGCTCTTAGTGTAGCTGAGAAACCTGCATTTCTTCTGGCTTGATCATACGTTCGGTTAGCGATAATTTCATTCAACTCGAATTCCAGGAAACTGCTGTTATTTTCCTGGGCTAGTCTGAATGCTTCCTCCACATCCACCTCTATTTGTGGAGCCACCGGTGGAAGTTCAATTTCTAATTCAACGGAATCATCAATTCCAAGTAATGCCTTAAAGGTTTCTTCCGATC
>JAKSCW010000347.1 GCA_022360375.1 Balneolales bacterium | reverse complement strand
TTGCCTGAAATTATGAATAATAAAGGATTCTTTTGTTAACACAAATAGCACATTACAAACAGTAATATGTTGACAAACAACCAATAGCACACCACATTTATGAGCTATGCTTATTTAGGTCCGATTTGTTCACCACAATCTTAGGATAACTTTATGTAACTTTATTTAAGTATTTCTTTTATACCGTATTCAATATTAATTTGTTTCCAACGTACTCACTTTTCAGAATAAAACAGGTAATACCTAAAAATTCTTAGCTATATTTAAAGCAATTCATCTGGGGAAACATGGAGGCATTCAAAATACGAGAAATAGGTTTATACACCGATTTTTATGAGCTTAGTATGGCTCAGGCCTATTTTTATGCCGGTAAAAAAGACCAGACTGTTACCTTTAATTACTTTTTTAGAACCAATCCCTTCAATGGGGGTTTTTCGGTTTTTGCAGGCATACAAGACCTATTGGATCTTTTGGAGAACTTCAGCTTCAGCCCTTCAGACATTAGTTTCCTGAAGAAACAGGGTTTAAAAAGTGAATTCTTAAATTACCTGAAGAATTTCCGTTTTCAGGGAAGTATCTGGTCGGTTAAAGAGGGAGAAATTGTCTTTCCCAATGAACCTCTTGTACAGGTGAAAGGAAACATCATCGAATGTCAGTTAATAGAAAGCTTATTGCTAAACATAATCAATTATGAATCCTTGATCTCAACAAAGGCATTCAGAATAAAATATGTTGCCGGGCAACGCATATTTGCCGATTTTGGTTTACGCCGCGCCCAGGGATTTGGTGCCCTGCATGCCAGCAGAGCAGCTGCCATAGGAGGAGCATCATCGACTTCTAATGTTTTAGCTGGTAAATTATTCAATATTCCAGTTTCAGGTACTATGGCCCACAGCTGGATACAAAGCTTTGAAAATGAATTGGATGCTTTTCGCACTTTTACAAACATACATCCCGATAATGCAGTATTACTCGTAGACACTTTCAACACCCTTGAATCGGGTGTTCCAAATGCCATAATTGTGGCCAAAGAAATGGAAGCAAAAGGTCAACAACTGAAAGCTATACGTCTTGATAGTGGCGACCTTTCCTACCTTTCTAAAAAGGCGCGCAAACTGTTAGATGCAGCAGGGCTTAAATACGTAAAAATTGCCGTTTCTAATCAACTGGATGAGCATTTAATCCGAAGTTTAAATGAACAAGGTGCCCCTATCGACCTTTATGGGGTAGGAACCAAACTCATTACTGCATATGATAATCCTGCGCTTGATGGTGTGTATAAGCTGGGCTCGGTTGATGGAAGACCTGCATTAAAAGTTTCGGAAAATGTGGAAAAAATCACCTTGCCAGGAGTGAAAAACATCTTTCGCTTTTTAGATGATGAAGGAATGTTTTACTGCGATGGGATAAGTTTATTGGAAGAAGAGAACTATGAAGCCATTCAACACCCTTACTTTCCTTCTAAACAAACAGATGTTACCCTCCTGCCGGGTTATTCTCTTTTGACAAAAGTAATGGCGAAAGGAGAGCTGTTAATCGATTTGCCTGCTGTTGCAGATAGCGCAGCATACGCGAAAAGTCAATTGAATAAGCTAAACCCTGAGCATAAACGATTTGATAATCCTCATACATATAAAGTAGGTATCACACACGCTCTTGCTTCGCTAAGAGACCATTTACTAAAGGGGAAATGAGATGAATGCGTTGTTAATTATAGATGTACAAAATGATTTTTGTGCTGCCGGGAAACTTGCAGTACATAATGGCGACAAAGTTATCAGACCTATTAACCAGGTAATTCCGAAGTTTGAACATATTATTCAGACCCAGGATTGGCACCCAAAAGATCACTTGTCCTTTGCTTCAAATCATGAAGGAAAATCAGAATATGAGCAAATTGTGCTTCCTTACGGAGAGCAGGTTCTTTGGCCCGATCATTGCGTTCAAGGTACAACGGGGGCAGATTTTCACCCCGAACTAAATACTCTCCATACTCAACTCGTTATTAGAAAAGGATTCCGGAAAGAAATCGATTCCTATTCAGCTTTTTTCGAAAACGATAAAACAACCTCAACTGGTCTTCATGGGTTTCTCTCTTCTTTAGGAATAAAAAGGCTGTTCATGTGTGGCCTGGCCACCGATTTTTGTGTGAAGTATTCAGCCCTCGACGCACGCAAATTATCTTATGATGTTACCCTTCTTACAGATGCAGTTCAGGCAATTGATCTGAACAATTCCAAAGATTCAGCTTTGGCGGAAATGAAAGCAGCAGGTGTTGATTTTATTTCTTCCGGAGAAATTGATACTGCTTTGAATGGATAAACATTACGATTTTTGTATTCGGGGCGCAGGCTTAGCCGGTATAAGCCTGGCTTTAGAGCTTTCCAAAACGAATGCTTCCATCTGTGTAACAGACCCCAATGGTGTTGCAGGAGGAGCTTCAGGCACTCCTATCGGACTTGCTAATCCTGCTACCGGGAGGTTTGCCTCGAAATCCTGGGAAGCAGAACTATGCCTGGCTGCCCTTCAAAACAACCTGAAATTCATTCAGGAGAAAACTCCCGTTCGTTTTTATGAAGCATCAGGTATTCTAAGACCTGCCACAGATAAAAAGATTGCCAGAAGAATGAGAGAGAATTTTGAAAGCACATACTGGCCGAATAATTCGATAGAGTGGATGCAGGAAACCGAAATAAAAGCTTTCCATCCGGGAATACAATGTATTGGAGGTGGTGTATGGGTTAAATCCGGACTCACGGTAGATATCCCAACATACCTCAATTCATCGGCAGATTGGTTAAAAGCCAATGGTGTTAATTTCTCTTTTGAGAAAAATCCCGCTGTTACGGCTTCAATTACCGTCACTACCTCGGGTGTTTGGAGCAAGAATTCAGAAATATGGTCATCCCTCCCATTAATTCCTGTAAAAGGACAAACACTTTTAATGCAGTCACCAAATCCCCTTTCTTTTAATCATGCAGTGAGTGCCCTCGGGTATATCGGGAGTTTATCTTCCAACAGATTTGTAGTGGGAAGCACTTATGAGCATGAATTTGAGCATGAGCAAATTG
>JAKSCW010000309.1 GCA_022360375.1 Balneolales bacterium | reverse complement strand
CGTGATTCCTAATGCATATAACATTTCAAGAAAGCTAATCCGGGTACAGTACAAAAGCTCTGTGAGTAATCCATGTAGTGATTTATGTGATATATAAAATCACCAACATCGGATGTAAGAAACCACATGAATATGAAGAAACCAAGAATTTTTAACCCCTAATATATTGCTTATAAGGGATTTAACATTAAAATAACATATTCATATTCGATTTTTGAGCGTATTAACACTCCCGCGGCAAGGAAGGGAGCAAATGGTACTCGCACTTCCTTATTGGTTCGATCTTTTATTATAAGCAGAATAGAAAATAACCCTCCCAGTACTACGGCCAGCCAAAGAATCCAAAGCGTTTCTTTGCCATAAAACAACGTGAGTACCAGAACCAGTTTTATGTCCCCCCAGCCAAATGGGTATTTCCTGAACAGCGCCTTAAATACTACCTGGAAAGCCAGTACCCCGGTTGCTATCAATATCACTGGCAGATAGTTTGTGTAGGGCAACCCTGTCCATACGATACCAGAAAACAGCACCAATAAAAGGAGTAACACCCGGTTTGGAATTATCCTGGAGTAGCTGTCGATAGCCGCGATCTGGATAAGCAATAATTCCGCCCCTACATACATATATTCCCCGGGTGTGGACGGAGCACTAAACCAAATCCAAAAAACCGATATAATTACCGTTAGTACAAACCCCCATGTTTTACTATGTACAGAATCGAGTTCGGTAACATGTTGAGACAGCACCTTAGGGAAATAGAATACAATGTAACTCCCTAAGAATACGGACATGTAAAGGAATACCTCCATTACATTAATCAGGGATGATTTGCTCTACTGTTCCGCTTTCATCTACCTGCCATTTATTAAATACTCCATCATTATCAAAATCAATAATAGAGGTAGCTGTTGCAATATATCCTGAGGTACCCGCGCTCTCTATTTCAATCAGGTAGCGGGCTCTCCCGCCCTCCGTAATCATATTTTCGTGTTCAAAACCTATGGTATTAAAATCAGACGCATAGGTATCAAATTCCAGATGGTGAACTTTTTGAAGGGTATGCAGGAATGCCAGTTGTGTTTTTGCTTCCGTGGTTTTTGCACGGGTAGTAACGTTTTGATAAATCGGAACCGCAATCATAATTAAGATTCCGATAATCGCCAATACAATCAGAAGTTCGGTTAATGAAAAACCTTCTTCATTATGTAATGCTTTTCTGAACTGATTTTTCATAGGACTAATTATTAATAACTAAAGATATAGTATGATCTGAATGATAAAGAATTACTGAATCCTGGTAAATCTTTTCAACTTTAATTCCATCTTTAAAACGGTCTCCTTCCTTCAGGAAGAAGGATCCCCCAAACTCATCAGTAATAACGACCATATCATCGAATATTCCATTTAGTGTAAGCACAGGTTGCACATACACTCTTTCAGGTTCTTGCTGCGGAAGGTTCTCTTCAGGAACAGGCGGTCTTATCCTGCCCCGAAAAAAAGGATCCCGGTCAGAACTGCGGTACACGTAATCCACATTCTCCGGGATTACCAGGTCGTCGATATCAATGGCCTGAAGATCCAGTGTGCTAACTCCTGCTGACTGGTCTCCTATTTCTGAAAAGGTACATACATTAATTCCCCAAACACCGATAACAAAGGCGATCAGAAGAATTCTGCCAATTGTACTTTCAAAAAAAGCCATCATTTTCTTGCCATCGTTATTTCCAGGTTTACAGAGCCTTGAAGCATGTTTAATTCCTGTTCATCTTTTTCCAGTTCAACAGAGTTCACCTGAATTAACATCGTACTTCTTTCGATTTTATTAACCAAACCGGCAATATTGTGATAGGTGCCCGTAACATCGATCAATATATTCCTGATGATATATTCCCCGCTACTGATTTCCTCGGTAGGCTGAATTCGTTGAATTACCACCAAAGACGATTGCGCATCCTCGAAAAGCTGTTCCAGGATGGAAGCAAAAAGGTCTTCCTCTATTAATCCATGAGCAATAGAGCCCATTCTTTCTTCCATCAGCTGTTGCTTTTGTTCTATATCCATTAGCTGGCCTTGCCATGTATCCATGAACTCAAATTGTTCGCTTTGATAGTTAAGAACCTGCTGCTTTTCTACAGCGGTGCCCAGGTATGGAAGCAGTAAAAGTGACGTAATGGCCAGAAAACCAGCCACTAACAATCCTGATGCATATTTCCAGCTGTGAATATTCATGGGGTTGGGCGTACCTGAACCTGAAGTTGAAATTCTATCGACCCGGAAAGTGACCTGTTATTAACCGGTGAAGTATTCCGTCCCTGATCCTTTATTTGAGAAATCAGCAATTCGACATCATTTACAAAATCATTGTCGTTCAAAGAATTAATAAAAACCGTGATCGATCGTTCATTATCCGTTTCTCCCCTTAACACAATTTCCAGTACTTGTTCAGAAGTAACCGATTGAATATTCATTTCCTGGATCCATACATCTTCCGGGATCGTGGTTTCCACTAATTCAAACACCGGGGCAATACTTTGGTTATTCTCGATAATAGATTTTGCTTCCAAAAAACGATCTCGCAACTCGAACAAATCGTCTCTTTGGTGGGTTATTTCCTCAATTTGACCACCTACCTGATCCATAATCTGATTACTTTCAATCAATCGGTAATCCAGGATTTTAGTATACCCAAAACCCAGCAGCGCTATTAAGATCAAGGAAACAAAAAGCAGGACACTTACTCTTATAAATTCCTGTTTATCATGGTTTATCACCGCTGAAGTAATACCTGATTCGGAAGAGAAGTTAACGGCATCCAGTGCGGGGTATAGCTGCTTAACAGCACCCCCTGCTGCAACCGTTAATGCGGAAGAAAGCTCAGAAAACCCTTTCATACCTTCAAGAACAGTGGCCTCGTGAACCTCCCTTTCAACAGCAGCGTTGCCTTTCTTTGCTGCACCTGCCACAGATGAAAAATACAGGGGCATAGAGTTTTTGGGAAATTCCTGGGTCACTTCTATCGATTGCAGATAGGAATCTGCTTGTATCAGTAATTCCTGAAGATCCGAAGACGATAACTCTATTACATTCTGAACAAGGCCCTGGTTAAAGATAGTAAGAAAGCCAGAGCTCGTGGCCACATGTAGAAACCCGGAAACTCCTTCGGTAAAATGCGGGTTAAAAATCTGGGTGTACCCGGCTTCCAATACTCCTGCATGTATCGATGCAAAAAAGCAGTTTTCCCGGGCAAACAAATCAACATACCGGGCAGCTACCTCTGAATTCAACACCTGGAATATGCAGGATCTGGAGTCTTCATCAATATCAATAAGCTGGTATTGAATATTTGTTTCCAGCCCCTGGAATGATTCCTGCAGTCCGGTTTTCTTTTGAACTATCCAGGCGTCCACTTCTTCTTCATCCTCGATAAAAGGAAGGTCTTCTACATTCACCTCCAGCAGAGCGCCGGGTATGGTAAGTCCAGGGAGATAGGCTTCCGCGATTACAGATTCTTTAAATCTCTGAATAGCTGAGATTATAGAAGCATCGCTGTTGTTATGTGGAAGTACCCCTGATGATTTATAGGTAATCCTGTTTCCCAGCTTATTAATTTCAACCCATCGCAACTCCTCCTCAGTAATCTCGATACCAATTGCGGTACGTTCTATAAACGGAAGCTTAAGCATAGCTGAAATTAATAACCCGACTCAGAATCTAAATCTTCACGGAGTTGATTCCATCGATAATTGTCATCCCCATCTCCATAAAAAACGTGAGGAGTAATGAAAATAATTAACTCCGCTTTTTCGAAGGTGGTACTTCTGTTCCTGAATAACCGGCCTAGCAGTGGAATATTCCCGAGTATGGGTACTTTGTTTATGATTTCAGATTCACTTTCCTGAAT
Organism: Balneolales bacterium; assembly: GCA_022360375.1. Taxonomy (GTDB): domain Bacteria; phylum Bacteroidota; class Rhodothermia; order Balneolales; family Balneolaceae; genus HXMU1420-13. The sequence continues at coordinate 29 of JAKSCW010000309.1, read as the reverse complement.
AAGCCCACCCAGGATGATGGTTTCTCCAT
>JAKSCW010000239.1 GCA_022360375.1 Balneolales bacterium | reverse complement strand
CCGTTATCCCGGTACACAAGTTCAAGTGATTTTTTGAGCGGAGTTAGCTTTATAGATATAATGCCTTCTTTATCATCATTGAATGCATGTTTTACTGAATTCGTGATTAGTTCATTCAGCATTAATCCCAATGGAACCGCAAGATTTATATTTAACTCCTCAGCATCAACCTTCAGGTTAATCTGAACGGATTCACCAAGCTTAGGAAATGTTTTTGAGATTTGACCGGTAAGCTTATTAAGGTATTCCTTAATGTCGATTACGTTAAAATTATCTGTCTTATAAAGAAGTTCATGAACTGCGCCAATTGATTGAATCCGATGCACCGCATCTTCTAACGATTTCTCATTCAAATTTCCTTTCATGAGTTGTAACTGCAAGAGTCCTGAGACAATGGCGAGGTTGTTTTTCACCCGATGGTGGATTTCTCCTAAAAGGGCATTTTTTTCATTAAGAGACTCAACAATTTTGGTTTCGTTAGTCACAATGTTATCGATATCCTGGAAGGTGCCATAACACCGAACTACTTTTCCGTCGGCTATTTCACACTCTCCTTTAGTTCGCACCCATTTCAATTTACCGGAAGCGGTAACAATTTGAAGCCGCTCGTCATAAGATTTCCCTTCTTTTATGAGCATGTTAAAGACTTCTGTTACCTTATTTCTCGAATACCCCCTGGCATAGAATTTAATAGCCATTTCAACCCCTATTTCTTCATTCAAATCCATCCCATGAATTTGATAGGTTACAGGAGTCCAGGCTAATTTATGTCTCAGCACATCGTATTCCCATCCTCCGACTTTAGAAACCTCACTCACTTCCTCGAAAAGCTGTTCCTTTCGTTTAGTTTCGGTAACATCTATGTACAATACATCGCAATAAATTTCCCCATTCGAAGAAATGCTTGTTTTACAAATAGAGTGAATCCATTTTAATTTACCTGATGGGGTGATTATCCGAAAAACATCATCAATGATAGGATTCATGCCTGACCGCTCACGTATGCTTTCGGCGGTTCGTACTGTGTCTTCTTCGTATATCTGGTTCCAGATTGTAGATATGTCCTCTTTTACCTGGGAGGAGGTAAACTCAAAAAATTCAAATACCCCGGGGTTGGCATATTTTACCGAAACCCGGTTGTTCTTATCGATAACATACCGGGTTACCCCGGCTTTCACGTTATTTGACAGTGCTTCAAGTTGCTCCTGAGAGCTTTTAGCAGCTCTTTCAGCTAATCGTTGTTCTGTAACATCCTGAACCACCCCTTTCAAGAGTGCCACTTGTCCTTCTTCGATAATTGGAACCCCTATAGTCCTGAAAACCTTCTCCACGCCAGATTTGGTCTTTAAGTCGAAGTGAAGGTCGTAAGGTTTTTGTTCTTCAATGGCTGTATTAATAGCATTATACAGAATATCCCGGGAGGGCTGTTTGATCATTTCCATGATTTTAAGAAAATCAGGCTTTGCATCCGGGGGGTACTCGCACATAATACTGAATTGGTCGGCCCAATTGATTTTTTGGGTAACCGGGTTGAATTCCCAATCGGCTATTTTTCCTATAAGATGGGCTTCCTTAAGACGATCCAGGCTTTCTCTGATTTCTTTTTTAGCCAGTCTTTGCTCAGTTACATCTTGCTGGATGGAAAAGAATCGTTTTAAAACCCCGTCTTGAAAATAGGGGAAAATATTCAGGTTTATCCAGTACGGGGTTCCGTCTTTCGAGTAATTTTTAATATCACAACTGAAAGGAACTTCTTCCTGAAGTTTTTCTCTTATAAAATTTACGGTTTCGGGATTTGTATCCGAACCCTGGAGTACATCTCCCGGCTTTTGACCGATTAACTCATCTGCTGAGAATCCATACGTACTAGTAAAGGCACTGTTTACCCACTCTATATATCCTTTGGCGTTCGTGATTAAAATCCCATCATTGGTATGGGAAGCCACTAACGATTGAAGCACTTTATATTCGTTTTTCAGTTTTTTTTCGTAGGTGGTTTTCATATGCCTGATCTCATTGGCCAGACACATCAGTAGCCGGTTTGTATCCGTCATTTTAATGTGATCGGTTACCCCGTTTTTTATAACAAAATAGGGAGATAGTGACTCATCCCTATTATGAGCGAGAACTATAAAAGGAATAGCTTTTTTGTAGGATCGAACGAAATGGAAAGCATCGAGCACGGGAAACCCGGGTATAGAATCGTCAGCAATTATTATATCGGGATTACTCCTGAAAAATTCTTTTTCAAACTCGTTCTGATCTTTTACCTGTTTGCATATGCAAAATGGAAATACCTGTGAGATGTGATCATTAATTGCACTGTAAGAATCAATACT
>JAKSCW010000262.1 GCA_022360375.1 Balneolales bacterium | reverse complement strand
TTCTTTTGTTTTCTTCTCTTGTGAAGAAAGTCCGGAATCAATTCAGGGGGCATTGTTCACAGATGAGGAAACCCCGGGAGGCGGACAGTTTACTGCTCCAACTTTCCTGTTTAATTTCACCTTCGATTTTAACTCAAATGGAGTAATAAATTGGGGAGAAACGAATGGATTTGATTTTTATGTGCAGAATTATTCGAACCCTCTTCCGCTAACCAATATTAGCATTCAGATTTCAGGATTTTCAAATTCTGGTTTTATTGCTGACTATGATGATGAGCCAAGCTCTATCACATCAATAGATGCAGGAGGCGTGGCCCAGCCCAGTTATTCGTGGTGTGTGGATTACGCCCGAACTATTCTTCTTAGTTGTACCCAACCAAACGACGATTATGTAGGCAATTTTTATTTCAACACTGCTAATACTAATTTTGGGAATCAGAGCCTGGATATCACTATGTTTATACAATATACATATGATGGTACTGCCTACTCTACAACTTACACTCAAAGTGTAAATATATTCTAGAATCAAATTTTATGCATTCGCTTGCTAAATATGGAATACTACTACTTTGTATTTACTTAAACCCTTTTTCAACAGCATTAAAAGCTCAGCTATCTGAAGTTGAAATAAAACTAAGCGGTGATTTTTATTGGGGTGAAGGATTTGGGGGAGATCGCGAAACTGCGATAAACAACGCAAAAAGAGATCTCATCGAGAAATTAATTGTAAGGGTAGTAAGTGATGGCGTCCTAATAGAAAGTGAAACGGATAACACGTATAGTTCAGAGTTTGAAAGCTCTACCAGCACCATGAGCAGGATGCAGTTAAGAGGATTGGAATATCTTCCCCCAAATGAGCGCCCAAATGGAACATGGGAAGTGATTGCATTTGTTTCAAAATCTGATTTTGAAGAATCAATGTCTATCGAAGAAGAACGATTACTCTTAGGATTAGAACAGGCACTTAATGATGAAAAAGAAGGTAGGCTTGATGCTGCAATCCCACAATATTTTGATCTTTTAGCTTCTACCTATTTCTTCCCTACTCCTTTTTTTACAAATGAGGAACAGCATGGTACTCAGGCTGAACTTCAGAGCTTTTTGCGATCCAGGATCAACTCCTGGATAAATGAACTAACTATTAATGTGACAGAAGTAAAAAGCCTTTCCACCGCAAACAACATTGAGTTTTACTACGATTTAGAAGCAACCTATAATGATAATGAGACTGGATTTTTAACAATATCCTTTAATCGGCCTGGCTATGCTTCTCACCAAATCAGGGATGGTAAAGTCGAAGTTTTTTCCGATATACTTCCCGATGAAATAGTAGAAAATTATGTATTCACTCTCACTCCGGTAATTCCGGAAACCCTGGATGAAGACAAAATTGGAATTCTGGAAGAAATTCTCCCCTCCCGTGAATTAAGTATTGAAATAGATTTTTCTGATGTTATAGAAATTGATTTTACGGTTGAGGAAACCGAAGAAAATACCTTCACTTTTATTCCGGAAGTCAAAAATATAAGTGTGTTTGACTTGGAATGGGATTTCGGGGATGGAACTACATCATCTGCATCATCCCCAACTCATCAGTTTTCAAGCCTCCGTTCTCCTAAAAATGTAGTTCTTACCATCAATCAATCCGAAGAACTATCGGTAACTAAAATACTTTCGGTTAATGGATTGCAGGCAACCGAGCCTGAAGAAAGAAATCCAATCGATCAAAACGACCCGGAAATAACAAATACTATCAATGATATTATTGAAGCGTTTGTAGTGCCATTTTCGCAAAAAACGTTCATTGATAATGTAATCCAAATGAAAGACGGCCAAAACCTTACCACTTATCTAAACCGTTTGTTGAGAGAGGATCGTATTTTCCTGGGCAGAAGCGGTGATGTAGAAGATACCGATAAAAGCTATCTCGCAGTAATTAATCCTGATAATCGTTCCGTAATTGCGATTCTGTCGCCCGTAAAAAGTGGCTTCAGAACCAATTTAAGTACAAATACGGCAGTAGATGATTCAAAGCTTTCTGAAACCTTCAGAGGTTATGGATCCATATGGTTTCAATTCAAATAAAATGTCTGCCAATAAATATCTATTTTCAAAATTCACCATCTAAAGTATTACGCATAACTAGAGGTAGAATGATCTCAAATTTGTATAACACTCTTTTTCTTGTTTCGGGGCTGCTGCTATTTCCCCTATTTGTATATGCGCAAAATGACGTTGATATATACATTGCCGATTTTGCGCAGGAAGAGTTACGAAAAACAATGGAAGAAAATGCCTCCATGTTCTTAAGCGAGATAAACAACGCCTTTGGATCAGAAACACCTTTGCAAGCCCATGAGCAGGGACTTACAGAAAACTTCTTGAATGCTTTTGAAGAAATATGGAATAATACTCCGTTTTATATCCCGGAAGAACGAATTATTGAGACCGTTTCAAAACTAACAACAGGTAGTTATGAGATGCGAAATATCCCTGCCTATTTTGTAGACCCGGATGGAGAAGAATACTACGAAGAAGCAGTGCTCCAATTCACCCCTTCCGGATTAATCAGCGAGTTTCGAATTGGTCTTGCAGCTCATCGGTATAAGGAGGTAATGGAAAAGGGAGAAGATGTCATTGATATCGGAAACAGGGAAACTATCCTTTCATTTGTTGAAAACTTCAGAACGGCATACAATCGCAAGGATTTAGACTACATCAATACCGTTTTTAGTGATCAGGCTTTGATTATTGTTGGCAAAGTAGTTGAGAGTACCGGGGAAGAATCTGCTTATCAGCAACAGGTTGAATACTTACAATTGAATAAAGACGAATACATCGAAAGGCTCGAAATTCTCTTTAACAGAAATGAATGGATCAATGTTGGTTATGAGGACGTCGGAATCATTCGGCATCCAAAACATCCGGATATTTATGGTGTTTCTTTAACCCAATACTATTCTTCTTCTACCTATTCTGATGAGGGATATCTTTTTCTTTTAATCGATTTTAAAGACCCGGATCAACCAATGATTCATGTAAGAACATGGCAACCAAAAGAAGTAACCCCTGAAGATGAGGTATTCCATATAGGGTTTATGGAGATTTTTTAGCTATGCGAAAGCATTTTGTAACACTGTATATCTTCATTGTTAGCACGGGCGTGTACAGTTGTTCTCCTGCTCCTATTCAAGAACATTTACCAGCTATTCAGGTAAGTGACTCATTGCCGGTTTTTGAAAAACCTCCTGTTGAAAATCTGAATATCCCCGCTCCATCAGAATTTTATGGAATTGGATTTGCAAGGCATTCCAACTACGATGAACCCCGTTCTTATGCTGAAGCCAGAGAATATGCCAGAGTTGATCTCGCTGCAAATATACTCACAAGTGTATATCTGGAATACTATGGTACAAATACTCAACCCACACAACTTCAGGCAGAATTTGCAATCACGGATACGCTTCCATCCTCTGATACTATCGTAATTGATTCAACCAAAGTTGGAGATTGGGCAGTGTACTATATCGGTAGTAAAAACACTATTTCTGAATTACCGGAGCAGTTAACAACAAAGGCATTATCGTTAAACTGGACCACCGATTTCTTTGAACCAGTTAATATTGATGGATATTGGGTAGCAGCGGGCTGGGTGCCGGTAAATGTGTATAATCCAAATCGTGGATGGACTTTAGCCCGCCAGGAAGCATTAAAAAACCTTTCCCTGCATAGAAGCTCAGTAGTTCAGGCAAATGAACGTTTATATAATGAGGTTTACCGATCGATCAATTATACCACCTCTAAACATGTATTTAACAACATTCATCCCATTGGACGAAAATTGATTAATAACAATATATATGTACTGATAGCAATTCATCAGGATGATCTTATTCGGATCGATGAATAACCTTTTCAGACACACTTTTTTGTTTTTGGAAATACAATATTGATCAGGTTTTTCATTGAATCAGTATCTCTACATGCCATTCTATATACTATGTTACAAACTCTCATCATAAATCGGTCATGTATACAATTTTAACTATACCTCATAGAAGCATATAGTTAGGAAAATCCATTCTATCGACCGATTGTTAAAGGATGATAAACCGTTCATTGTTTTAGCAGTTCACAATCAGAATGTTATAAGAATTGCGGACTAATTCGTAAAATGTGCATTTAAAACGTTATAACCCCGAATTAAGACTGTCTCTTGGTTTTTATGAAGCACTATATCTTATACTCACTGGTTGCATTTTTAATGCTTACCAGTTTCTGCGCCCCCCAAACTGAATACGTACACCCTGTTCCTTCTACAATAGATGAGAACGTAATCCTTCCACCTGCATGGTCATTTGGAGTTTTATATGGTGGGTATACCAATCAGGAACAAACGATCGAACGTATAAACGAAATTCAGGAACGTGACTATCCTATCGATGCATACTGGATTGATTCATGGTTCTGGAGTTTTGCGGATGAAGGTGATGGTCCCGACAAATACTTAGATTTCATCGCCGATACCATCGATTTTCCCAATCGCCCCGAAATGTGGGAATTCATGACACAAAATAACATTAAAGGTGGTTTTTGGGTCTGGGATGCTATCCAGAAAACAGGTAATGAAGTAGCATTTGCTGATTTTGAAAGCAGAGGTTATTTCAGAGACACATATATGAATACCAACTCGTGGCATAATTCCGGCACCAGTACTGCGATGTTCCAGGAAGGTGG
>JAKSCW010000264.1 GCA_022360375.1 Balneolales bacterium | reverse complement strand
AGAACCAGGATAGCGAGGATACCTCCGATGATACCTGCATTTCGAACTTCGTTAACCGCAGAAGCGATGAAGATGGATTGGTCGTATACCTTTTCCAATTTCATTCCTTCTGGCAAAGTATTCTGAATTCGACTAATGCGTTGATCAACAACTTCTGCAACAGCTACCGTGTTTCCATCCCCTTCCTTATAAATAGCTACTTCTACAGCTTCCATACCGTTTAAGCGGGTGATGGCTTCACGTTCTTTATAGGCCTGGATAACTTCCGCAATATCTTTCAAATACACCGTAGTGCCTTCAGCAGCATATACTACTACGTTTTGGATTTGATCGATATTCTGAAATTCATTTAATGTGCGGACCAGATACTGCTGAGTTCCTTCCTCAAGCCTTCCGCCAGATAAATTGATGTTTTCCTGGCTGATAATACTGGTAATCGATTCGATGGGGATATTCAAATAAGCAAGTCGATTTTGATCTACATTGATCTGAATTTCTTCTTCCAAACCACCACTGATTTTTACAGAAGCAACCCCATCCGAGGATTCGAGATTCTTTTTTAACATCTCGTCTGCGATAATGCGTAATTGTTTCAACCGGGCGATAGCGTTAGGATTATTCAAATCCTCAGTTTCTGAAGCGTAATCGATAAGTACGTCATCCGAACCTTCCTCTTCAACTTCTGAATCATCATAATACAAGGCATAGCGCATAACGGGATCCAGGGTAGGGTCGAAGCGAAGTGTAACCGGTTTCTTGGCATCGAGTGGTAACTGGAGTGCATCGAGTTTACTGATCACATCCAAATTCGCCAGATCCATATTTGTTCCCCAGGTAAATTCAAGAACTACATCGGATTGACCGGTTTTAGAAATGGACCGTACCTTTTTTACACCCTTAACAACCCCAACAGCTTCTTCTATGGGTTTGGTAATCAGGTTTTCGATCTCAAGAGGTGCTGCTCCTTCGAATTCCGTACGAATAGTAAGGGTTGGGTAGCTTAAATCAGGGAGCAGGTTTACGTTTAAGCGTGTTAACGAAACAATCCCGAAGAGTAAAATCGCAACCGTGAACATACTCACAGTTACTTTTCGTTTTATAGAAAAATCAATGAGTTTCATAATTGTACTCCGTTAGAGGCTTAAAGGCCTACAATGTTTACCCGAGTACTATCTGTCAAACTTCCTTGTCCGGTGGTTACTACAATCTCACCGTCTTCCAGTCCTTCCAGCACCTCAACATTTACCCCGTTTGCATACCCGGTGGTTATATTCTTGCGGAAGGCTAATGAATCTTTGATGACAAATACTGATTGAGTCTCGTCCTCAGCTATAATGGCCGCTTTAGGAATCATTTTGGCATTTTCTCTGGTGTCGTATACAATCTTAACGCGACCAAACATACCGGGGCGCAGATTTTGCTGGCCTTGATCCATATAAACAGTCACTTTAAAAGTTCCGGTGGTAGGATCTATTGTTGGACTGATACGTTCCACTTTCCCTGTGAATAGAATTCCCGGAATGGCGTCTGCCTGAAGTTCGGTACGCTGACCTTCCCTGATCTTAGCTCTTTCATGCTCAGGAATGAAAAGAACGGCCTGAATCGGATCAAAATCGGTTACTTCAAACATTTCCTGGTCGGCACCAATCATGTTTCCAACTTTGATGTAACGTTCAGAAATAACCCCGGAGATAGGAGATTTGATGTTCGTATGTTCGTAATCCAGTTCAGCGAGTTCGTAAGCCGCTTTTTGTGTTTCATATTCAAACCGGGAGTTTTCATACACCTCGGCACTAATCAATTCCTTATCAAAAAGTTCTTTATTTCTTTCGTAGTCGTTATTCAGTCGATCTAAAATGGCTTTCGCTCTTTGAGTTTCAATCCGGTATTGATCATCCTCAATTTTGGCGATTACTTCACCCGCTCTAACCATATCGCCTTCTTCTACATATATTTCCTCAACAATACCACGGACTTTTGAAACTATTTGGGCCTCTTCTACCGCTTCAAGAGTAGCTGTATTGGAGTAATAGGCCGAAATAGTTCCCCTGCTCACATCCATAACTTCAACAGGAATTACTAAAGTAGAGTCATTGTCATTGTTTTCGAAATCTTGATCGCCCCCATTATTACAAGCAGAAAAGAGTAGAATGGAAAAAGTTGCCGAAGCGACAAATTTCCCGATGTTTTTGATAGTCATTGTTTCCGAATTGGCTTAGTGTTTAGTGATGCGGGCACACTACGCTTGCTTAAAAACAATGTTTCGGTTCCCTAAAAATTAGGTTACTCCCCGGTTTTGAAAATGATATCACCGTAATAGGCCCGGGCCGAATTTCCCGTATTATCTGTGTCCGTCATAATAGCCACACCACTTATTATTGGTGGTTCTTCCCCAAATGCGGTTTTATAATCTTCATAAATGTTTTGAGTCCGGACTTTCCATATGCCCACATTTTCCTCACCCGAATCTACAGCAATCATATATACCCAATTGGTATATGCATTAGGGGCAATGGTACCAGGAGCAGCCTTGTTTGCCCAAACATAATTTATTGCCCGTAATGGAATTGGAAATCTTGAAAAGGTTCGAAGAGTTTCATACTTGATTCTTTCTCCGAGCTTCAGGTTTTTTTTGCTATAGTTGAAAGTGATATAAATACGGGCAGGGTAGTCGTCCCCATCTTTCTTGCTGAAGTCTCCGTCTTCTACAATTCCACCCACCTTCCAGCTCCATTCTATGATAGGATATTTTGCCGGGTCTATGTTTACTCTGTAAACCAGACCACTTGCACTGTTCTCGCTGATTGCTTTGAGCACAAACGAAGAGTCTGTTTCCATTAAAGAATACGAAGTGGCGTCTCTTCTGGGGAGTTTTTGCTCACTCCAGGCAGGGTTTTCTGTGTTTTCAATTGTATCAGGATTGAAATCAGCAACGGATATTCTGATTTCATCCTGGGCAAAACCTGTTCCGTTAAGTAAGAACAACCAAAAAAAGGTATGTATGATAAACTTATTCATAGAATGAGTAGAATAATCCTAAAATGGAAATTTAGAATCACAAAAGATTAACATGGAAAGATTCCCAAAAGATTCCTGCCCGTTCAGATCGATTTACCGGCTGGAATAGATAGGCCTTAGGTGATTTTCCAAAACGATGAATTGCCCTTCTTTATGCTGAATCAAATTCTCTTTTATTCCTTGTTCCAGCACAATCAGATAGTGATTTTGAGCTTCCTCAAGGCTGATAGTACCTTTTTCAATACTATCTAAAGTTCCATCAGCATCAATATCGGTAAACAAATATTCTACAAGCAATGATTTATCACCTATTACAAAAACATTTGAGCTTTTACCCTGGCTAAAAACATAGGTACTTAATGCATACTTATAGGATTCATTCTCCCATTCAAATTTTCGGGTGGAATATCGTTCTTTAATGTTACCTGTTTCCTGGGCAATCTTAATACCGGTTTGATAGATTTCATTTGCTTCCAATAAAGACTTGTTTCCCTTAAGAACTAAATCCAACTCTCCATCTTGATTTATATCTCTTGCAGTGAGATTCGATTCCGCCTGTTCCAGTATATTGAAACCTTCCCCTGTTGGTGAATTCAGGCTTGTAATCTGATAGGTGGTATCACTTATCTGAAAAGTAAAAACATTTCGTTGAGCTATGTTTTTTGAAGCAGAACAACCAACTAAGGTGAGAAGGAAAATTGAAAAACCGATTTGTTTGCTCCAATACATATGGCTCGATTTGTTACAATTATTATGTAAGAAAAAGCGGCTTTAAAGAAAAGTTAGAAATGCAATTAAAGCTATAATACTTACGAGAGAGGGAGGGTGATAACAAATTCAGAACCTTTTCCGGGGGTGCTTTGTACTAAAATATCTCCCTCATTCAATTCCATAAGTTCTTTTGAGAGTAACAATCCTAGTCCGCTTCCTTTCTCATCTGCTGTGCCCCGCTGTATATTGCGGTTAGTGGGACTAAACAGATTTTGTACCGTTTTTTTGTCCATTCCAATACCAAAATCTCTGATATGAACCCTTAAATGATCAAGAACTCTATCGGTAGAAAAACTGATGTCAATCGTACTATGGGGTTGGGAGAATTTAATGGCATTATTCAGAAGGTTCCGAATAACTGTAGTGATTGTTTTTTCTTCTGCAAACACCATACAGTGTTCATTTTTTGATAAGCTTATTTCGATTTTTTTGGTGTCCAGTGATGGTTGCAGAAGAGAAATTGAGGCATCAATGCATGAGCAAATATCCAAAGGGGCTTTTGTAATCTGCAAAGAACCCGACTGAAGTTTAACCCAGGTAAGCATATTATCCAACAGCTTATACGTTTGATCGGCAGATTGGGTTAATAAATTCAATTTGGATACCACATCTTGTAGTTCAAATTCCCCACTTTCAACATCCGAAGAAACGTATGAAAGTAATCCCGAAATGCCATATATAGAGTTTCTCAGATCATGTGCCAGTATGGAGTAAAGCTTTTCCCGGGTGTCTTTTAAGCCGGTAAGCTGTCGAATTTGATCGGTAATCTGATCCTCATAAAGCTTTTGTTGGGTTATGTTTTGAAAAGTACCGCGTATTTTAGCCGGTTTTCCGTCCAGAAACTCAGCTTCACCAATGGCCCGCACCCAAATCCTGCTTCCTTTAGCGGTGATAAAGGGTGTTTCAATATCATAAGGCTTGCCTGCAGCAATACAGAGCCGGACCGCATCTTGTATTCTGTTCCGTGGTTCCCCTTTGGGGTAAAACCTGCTAAGATCATTAACATTGATACCCGAACCTATGGGTATTTCATGAATTCTGTATACCTCATCTGTCCAATACAATGTTTCAGTGTTGATCTCGTATTCCCAGCCACCTACACCTGCCATTTCCTGGGATTTGTTAAAGAGAATTTGTTCTCTTTTTTTTCCTGAAATATCCTGGAACGTACCTTTTATTTTTATTGCCTTACCTTCGGCAAACTCTGCCTCTCCCAAGGCTCTTACCCATTTGGAATTTCCTTTTGATGTAAGGATTGGGAGTTCCAAATCCCACGGTAAACCTTCTTTAATTGCTGTATTTACTACCGCAGAAATAGTTTCTCTGGCCTCACCTTCCGGGTAAAAATCGATAGCTTCTTCTACCGTTACCTTTGTACTTGTTGGTAATTCATGAATCCTGTATACCTCTTTTGTCCAGTACAACTCATTATTGATTATATCATATTCCCAGCCACCTATTTTTGCCATCTCCTGAGATTTTTGAAATAAGATTTCTAAACGCTTCTTCTCGGTAATTTCTCTGGAGGTTGTCTGAAGGTGGATTACTTCTCCTTCTGCATTCATTACAGGTTGTGTTGCCGTATCGAACCAAATGTATGTGCCATCTTTTTTTCGTATTCGATATTGAACGGT
>JAKSCW010000227.1 GCA_022360375.1 Balneolales bacterium | reverse complement strand
TTTTTTTTTTTCGTAGAATAGGATTGAATAAGCTATCTGATGGTCTCACTACTCGTCACTTTAAAACTACCCACGGCACACAATTAGATCTTTTCTGAAAATATTGATGCTTTTACAAAAATTTATACACTCGTGGGAAACTATTTTGCCTTTTAAACGTCTTACAGGTGTAGCTTCCCGATGCCCAACAAAGAGTAGCTTTTGAACATAGATGACCACTATATTTTCTCTTTGGGTATCGGGTTTTTTTATGTCCAAAATTCTGTAAAAACTTGTGTAATACTCAAATACATTTTTTAACAAGTTTATTGAATATTATTTTCCGAGGATAAGCGTGGCAAAACACGCACTTTAGGTTTAAAAAAAGATCATTCAAAATGGCTGCGGTTGAATCAACAATGCTACCTTTAGGTACGCCTGCCCCAAATTTTAAACTCCCAATTGTAACAGGTGGAACGTTAGAGCTCCATTCTTATTCCAAAAACTCAAAAGGGGTGGTTATCATGTTTATATGTAATCATTGCCCTTACGTAAAGCATGTGAATTCAAAATTAGTTGAAGTTGCAAATCAATACATTCAACATGGAATAAGTTTTATTGGAATTAGTAGTAATGATGTTGATAAATATCCTGATGATTCTCCAGGAAAAATGATTGAAGTTGTACGAGAAGAAGGATATCCATTTCCGTATCTTTACGACGAGAGCCAGCAGGTGGCCAAGGATTATAGAGCGGCTTGCACTCCGGATTTTTTCTTGTTCAATGGAGATTTAAAGCTGATTTATCGAGGACAGTTCGATAGCAGCCGTCCTGGAAACTCAAACTCTGTTACAGGAGCCGATTTAACCGCCGCAATAAATGCCCTATTGAATGGCCAGGAAACTGTTGTAACTCAAATTCCGAGTATCGGATGCAACATAAAATGGAAACCTGGAAATGAGCCCGATTTTTTTGGGTAACGTAAATGAAACAAACCGACATTAGAGCACTCCGCAATGAATATGCCAAGCATAGCTTAGACCAAACCGAAGTTCAGGAGAACCCGATTAATCAATTTATGATTTGGTTTCAAGAAGCTGTTGATACAGAGGTAATGGAGCCCAACGCCATGAACCTTGCAACGGTTGATTCGGATGGAAAACCTCATTCCCGAATTATGCTTTTAAAAGGGGTTGAAGAGAATACATTCAAGTTTTATACCAATTACGGAAGCGATAAAGGCCATCAAATTTCTTCGAACGAAAATGTTTCATTATGCTTCTTCTGGATTGAATTGGAACGGCAGGTACGCATAGAAGGAGTAGCGCAGAAACTTCCTCGTGAAGAAAGTGAAGCCTATTTCAAATCCCGCCCTCATATGAGTCAGGTTGGTGCTCATGCATCAAGCCAAAGTGAAGAGGTAAAAAGCAGAGAATTGCTTGACCAAAAATTTGAAAAATTGATAAATCAATTTGAAGAGGGAAAAGTACCTATACCAGAGAATTGGGGTGGTTTTAAAGTAATTCCAAATTATATAGAATTTTGGCAAGGCCGCCCTAGTCGGCTTCATGACCGAATTGTTTACCAAAAAATCGATGATAACTGGTTAATCAAGCGACTTTCTCCCTGATGCCGAAAATTAAAGTTCAGCGAATGGAAAACATTCGAACCATGCCCAATGTGTTTGAGTGGAGTGACTATAACAGTAAAAATCCTTTTCCGAAAGGTACCTGGAATAGTGAAATTTTCCGGAATCCAAATCCCATCGTTTTAGAGCTCGCCTGCGGCAAAGGGGAATACTCAATTGGATTGGGAAAACTCTACCCGGAAAAGAATTTTATCGGATTTGATATAAAAGGGAATCGCATGTGGGTAGGTGCCCAAAGAGCTTTACAAGAGGGTATGGACAATGTCCGGTTTTTTCGGGCCTATATTGATCATTTAGATCAGTTCTTCACCAACAAGGAAATTGATGAAATCTGGATCATTTTCCCTGACCCGCAGCTAAAAAAAAATCGGAAGAAATTAACTTCCCAAAAGTTTCTTGAGCTGTATCGTCCGCTTCTTAAAAAAGGGGCAAAAATTAACCTGAAGACGGACAGTGATGAGCTTTACTATTTCACCCATGAAATAATTCAGGAACACAACCTCATCCTTCATCAGGAGATACCAGATATTTATGAAGAACGATCATCGAACCCCGATCTTTCCATCCAAACATACTACGAACAAATGCACCTGAAAAGGGGACGCACTATTCACTTCATTTCTTTCTCGTTCGATTAAGCAAGAAAATTCTGTATTGATTTTCTCATTCAGAACGTTAACTTAACAGTGTTAACTAATATTTCATTGCATGCCTGAACTTAGTCTGCGCGACAAAATACTGGATATAAGTCGCGGATTGTTATTAAACAACGGTTACTACTCTATCTCAATGCGAAAGATTGCCTCTCAGGTAGGCGTTTCGGCCACAAGTATCTATTTGCATTTTGAAAGCAAGGAACACCTTGTGCACACATTAATTGAAGAAGCAATTGAGGAGCTAAGTACCGCTTTAGAACAAAGCACGGAAAATAAAACTTCCACGATTGAGAAATTCCATGCACTTATTGAAGCGTACATGGATTTTGGTATCACCAATCCCGAGAAGTACGAAGTGATTTACATGGTAAAGTCAGATGCAATGGGCCGGTATCCAAAAGAAAAGTTCCGGAAAGTAAGGAAAGGTTTCACTTTGCTCGAATCGATTATAAGGGAAGGAGTGAATGATGGAGTAATGGACGTTGAGAATCCTATGATGGCGGCTTATATCATTTGGGCACAGATGCACGGAGTTATCTCTGTAATTCTTAATCAGCGTCTCGACAGTAGAATTGAAAAAGCAAGATTTATTGAAGAATCTGCAGAACAGATCATACAGGGATTCTTAGTACGAACTACAATTATTTAATAAGAGAAAAATGGAAGCAATTTTAAATCAAATCGGATTTTTGTATCAAGTTCCTGCCTGGGCATCAGTATTGGTGGCGGTAGTTCTGGCACTTGCATTTTCGTATACCGGAGCGCCACTTTGGCTGTGGGCGATTATTGGTTATGCCGGGTTATTTGGATTAAATGCCCCGGAATGGATGTTGCTTACGTATACCGGGTTAGTGTTTTTATTTAATATTCCAGGTATTCGAAGGACGTTGATAAGTGCTCCGGTCATGAAAGTAATGGAAGCAATGAAGTTCCTTCCAACTATCTCTGAAACGGAGCAAACAGCTATAGACGCCGGAACTGTTTGGATGGACGGAGAGCTTTTTTCGGGGAAACCAAATTTCAAAAATATCCTGGCTCAAGATTATCCTGAACTAACCAAAGATGAACAGGATTTTTTGGATAATCAGGTGGAAGCGCTTTGCGCTATGATCGACGACTGGGAAGTATTCATCAAGAAAGATTTTAATGCAGATGTGTGGGAATACATGCGTAAAGAAGGGTTCTTTGGGTTGATAATTCCAAAGAAATATGGTGGTCTTGAATTTTCGGCAACGGCCCATAGTGCTATTGTGGCCAAGTTGGCTTCCCGAAGCGGACCATTAGCTACAACAGTAATGGTTCCAAACTCACTTGGCCCTGCTGAATTGTTGATGCATTACGGTACCGATGAGCAGAAAGAATATTACCTTCCTCGTTTGGCCGCGGGTGTTGAAATGCCCTGCTTTGCACTAACTGAACCAAATGCCGGTTCAGATGCCGGTGGAATGGAGGCGAGTGGAATAGTTTTCAAGGGCAAAGATGGAGAGCTATATCTTCGCCTGAATTGGAACAAACGCTACATCACATTGGCAGCTATTTCTACCGTTCTTGGATTAGCATTTAAACTCTCAGATCCGGACAACCTGCTTGGTAAAGGAACTGATTTAGGAATCACCTGTGCTTTGGTTCCATCTACTACAAAAGGAGTTGTTCTTGGTAAACGTCATGATCCGCTTGGGGTACCATTCTTTAATTGTCCTACTCATGGCCATGATGTTATTGTTCCAATAGACTCCATAATTGGTGGCCCGGAAGGAGCTGGAAATGGCTGGAGAATGCTTATGGAATCATTGGCCGTAGGACGTGGCATTTCACTTCCATCCCAGGCTGCCGGCGGCGCGAAAATGGCAACCAGAGCAGTTGGTGCATACGCAATGATCCGTAAGCAATTTGGTTTAAACATTGGGAAATTCGAAGGAATTGAAGAGCCAATGGCACGGATTGGCGGATATACCTATTTAATGGATGCAGCACGCCGTTACACAACAGGGGGATTGGACCAAGGCGCAAAACCAGCAGTAGTAACTGCTATTATGAAATACAATTTTACGGAATTTGGGCGCGAAATTATCAACGATTCGATGGATATTGTTGGTGGGGCGGGTATATCCCGTGGCCCAAGAAATATTTTTGCACATAGTTATATAGCCCTTCCTATTGCAATAACGGTAGAAGGCGCGAACATTCTTACCCGTACTTTAATGATTTTTGGGCAGGGGGCGATTCGTTGCCATCCATATGCTCTGAAGGAAATTGAAGCACTAACAAATAAGGATACTAAAGCTTTTGATAAGAATTTTTGGGCACATATAGGACATGTTGTACGAAACAAATCCAGAACGTTATTGTTGAGCTTAACCCGCGGTCGCCTGGCAGGTTCGCCAGTGAGCGGCCCGGCTGCTAAATATTATCGACGTTTGTCCTGGGCTTCCGCTGCCTTTGCGTTCTATGCTGATATTGCACTGGGTTCATATGGTGGAGCACTGAAGATGAAGGAAAAAATTGCTGGCCGTTATGCAGATATTTTGAGCAACATGTACCTGGCAGCAGCAACACTTAAAAGATTTGAAACAGAAGGCCGGCGTAAAGAAGATGAGGCGTATTTCCACTGGGCAATGAATAATCTGTTCTACCGGATGCAGGTAGCATTTGATGGAATTTTGAGCGAGATCAAAGTTCCTGGATTGAGTTGGGCATTCCGTTTGATGGCCGTATGGAACAGGTTAAACCCAATTGGCAGTTACCCTTCTGATAAGCTTGGCCATGAAGTTGCGCAAGCCATGCAAACAGTGGGAGAACAACGGGATCGAATTACCCATGGAATTTTTATTCCCACTGATCCAAAGGAAGCGGTGGGCCGCTATGAACATGCACTAAACCTGATCGCGGAAGCAGCTCCGGTTTATAAGAAGATGTATGTGGCTATGAAGAAACGTGAACTAGAAAAAGCTTCAGTTCCAAACCTTATTGATCCTGCGTTGGAGAAAGGAATCATTACTAAAGAGGAAGCAGAGTTGGCACGCAGCGCAGAAGATGCCCGTACGGGTAAGGCTTAACTGGCTCTACTTCCACGAACTCTTATTCACGAGGAAAAACCTGAAACTTGTTCATCCAGTTTGCCACGACAAATCAGGTCATGACGATGCCA
>JAKSCW010000579.1 GCA_022360375.1 Balneolales bacterium | reverse complement strand
GGGTTACTGGACACCCCGCTTACTTTGAAGAAGAGGAAAGAGGTACTAGTTTCATAATCAATTTTTCCCCAAGAGCTGTTATTGATCGAGCTGGTGGTGGGGCCAGCTGTATTGCTGATAATATTGGGGTTTTCTACTTTAAGTTTAGACATTATGGAGCTCAGGGGTTTGGTCATCAAAACCTTGTAATTAACGATTCCACTCAAATAATAAATGGAAAGAGTTTAATCGCTTTATATGAATCTGAAATAATTACATTTCAAGTAGATACCGTATTGACTGAGATACCTCCGGCTATTGTAGATACGGTACGTATCCGTTCCTGATATGGATTTTTCGGGTTTTAGCAGATAAAAAAGTGTATCAATTATGAGTCAGGTTATTACTCAATTAAGTCAGCTTAATTTCAGTTTAGCTGATCTTGATGAAATGCCAGTGCCCGGGAAGGTGATGTTGGTGAATCCGGAATTTTTTGATGTGGAGTATATAATCAACCCACATATGAAAGGGCATATTGGGGATATTGACAAAGCCCAGGCATACATTGAGTGGGAAAAATTGAAATCGGGGTATGAAAAACTAGGTCTGTATGTACATGAAGTACCCGCAGCTCAGGGGTTTCCTGACATGGTATTTTGTGCCAATCAAAGTCTGCCAAATATTACGGAAGAGGGCAAAAAACAGGTAGTGATGAGTGTAATGCACGCTCCTGAACGCAAAGGAGAGGTCCCGTTTATTAAACAGGTTTATGAAGAAAGTAGTTATGAAATTCTCCATTTAGATGAATCTGAGTTTACCGGCTTTGAAGGCATGGGTGATGCTATTTGGCACTTCAGAAAAAGGCTTATCTGGGGAGGTTATGGCTATCGTTCCTCGTTGGATGTATATGAGCATATTTCAAATACCTTTGATACACCGGTGATTGCTCTGGAATTAATCGATCCTAAATTTTATCACCTTGATACGTGTTTTTGTGTATTGAACCAGGAAACAGTGCTCATTTATCCTGAAGCATTTACGCCAAATGGATTGAAGTTGATTACTTCCATTTTTCCAAACGTTATTGAAGCAAATCAACATGAAGCTGAAAACTTATTTGCTTGTAATGCCACCTGCCCGGATGGAAAAAATGTGTTCATCCAGGAAGGATGTGTAGAAACCAATAAGGCAATGGAAGAAGCTGGCTTTATCGTTCATGAATTCGACACCAGGGAATACCTGAAAAGTGGTGGTAGCGTATTCTGTATGAAAATGCTGCTTTGGTAATGCAATGATACGTTCGTTGCCATTTCAAGCGAAGCGGGAAATCCAGGATAATTCCTTTGTTTACCTCGTGAAGATTTCTCACCTTCGTTCGAAATGACAAATTCTGGTTGTCAAACTAAAACACTTTCACACCTATGGTAAGAGCAGCTATTTCATTGTTAGCTTTAACAGCAGTTATCATCATCTTCAACACCAGATTTGGATCTATTCCCCCCGTTGGCAAGTTTTTTGATCCAGATTCCGGCTTTTGGGCGAACGCAGAAACTTCTGTACCGGAATCTTCAGAACTTCAATTGGAAGGACTGAAGGATAAGGTATCCATCTATTTCGATGAGCGTCGTGTCCCTCATATTTTTGCAGAAAACGAACATGATTTATTCTTCGCCCAGGGATATATAACAGCAATGCATCGCTTGTTTCAAATGGAAATTCAGACCTATGATGCAGCTGGCCGGCTTTCAGAAATAATTGGTGAGAACTCGTTTATTCAGCGCAGAGATCGTACCACTCGCCGTTGGGGTATGCCCTGGGCTGCAGAAAGAAAAATTGAAGCCTATAAGCAGGATTCCACGGTTTGGGCAGTATTAACGGCATATTCTGATGGAGTAAATGCATACATAAACTCTTTAGATGGAGAAGATTTCCCAATCGAGTACAAAATCCTGGATATAGCTCCTGAGGAATGGTCCCCTCTCAGGAGTGTACATCTGGAAATGAATATGTACAGAACGTTAGCAGGAGGTAGCAGCGATGATCGTACATCAAATACCATTGCATATTTTGGAGAAGAGTTTGTTGAGAAATTTTTTGGAACCGACCCGGCATTATTGGAAGCCATTATCCCCCCTTCCAGAACATGGGATTTTGAAGCTGATATCCCACCCAAACCAGATAGCTTATTTGTTCCAAAGACGGCGGAGAGAATTCAATTTTTTGATCCTAAAGCAGGAGTAGGGTCGAATAACTGGGTAGTCCACGGCTCAAAAACCCAAAATGGGTATCCAATTCTGGCCGGGGACCCCCATTTAAGTTTAAGTTTACCTTCTATTTGGATGGAAATTCAGCTACATGCACCCGGAATCAATGCTTATGGAGTTTCTTTTCAGGGTTTACCCGGCTATTTGATTGGTTTTAATGAATACATCGCTTACACAGAAACCAATGTTGCTTTGGATATCATGGACTGGTACGAACTTCAGTTTAAAGATGAGAATTTGGATGAGTATTGGCATGATAACCAGTGGAAGCCTGTTACAAAAAGGATTGAAAAGATTGCTATTCGGGGTGCAGAAGCAATTACAGATACGATCGTATATACCCATCATGGCCCAGTAACGATTACTAACCCAGGTTCCGAAGAACCTGTTTACCATGCGATGCGATGGATCGCTCATGAACCGGATATTGGGATAAAGACATTTTACTTACTGAGTAAAGCTAAAAATTATGAGGAGTTTGTTGAAGCATTAAGACCTTTTGGAGCTGGTGCCCAGAGTTTCGCTTTTGCAAGTACCGAGGGCGATATTGCAATGTGGGTAAGCGGAAAGTTCCCCAAAAAATGGAAATATCAAGGCAGAACGGTAAGTGACGGAACAGACCCGGCCTATGACTGGCAAGGCTGGATTCCCCATGAGCACAAACCCTTTGTTAAGAATCCTGACCGGGGCTTTGTAAGCTCGGCTAATCAGGAGCCAGCGGATGATAGTTATCCGTACTACTTAGCTGACAATTTTGCTCCTTATGAACGGGGCAGGCGGATCAATGATCTCCTTAGAGAAAGGAATGATATCACCGTAGAGGATATGATGAATATGCAAATGGATAACTACAGCCTGCATGCAGAAAGCATCCTTCCAGAAATGTTAGATTGGTTGGTCATCGATAGCCTGAGCCTGCAGGAAGTAGAGTTCACCACACAAATGCACGACTGGGATTACGAAATGAATGCGGATTTGAAGCAGCCAGGGTTCTTCTATTATTGGTGGCGAACACTCACCGATTTATTGTATGACGATGAATTTGATGCAGCAGAAGTACGGTTACGGGAGCCTTATAGAGATAGAGTGGTGGAAGTTCTGAAAGCTGAACCTGAGTTCTTTTTAATTGATGATATCACCACTGAGAGACGGGAAACCATCCAGGATTTGGTTACCGAGGCCTATAGCAGAACCTATGCCCGAATGATGCAATTCAATGGGCCGGTTAGTGACACATGGAATTGGGGTTGGGTGATAAACAACGACATTAACCACGTAGGCCAAATACCGGGACTAGGTGCCGAAGATGTTTATTCCGGAGGGTCCTTTGAAGCAATAAATGCTACACGTTTTGGCTACGGCCCAAGCTGGCGAATGATAGTTGAACTGGGCCCCGAAGTAAAAGCATGGGGAGTGTATCCCGGTGGAACGTCCGGGAATCCTGGCTCGCCAAACTACGATGAATACATCGAAAACTGGAGAACAGGGCAGCATTATGAACTCAATTTTTATAAAGAACCCCCTGCTGAAAGTCTCTTTACTATAACTTTGAAAGGAGGGCAGTAAGATGGTACTGGCAATTCTTATTTTAATCGGTGCCTGGGTAATGAACCTGTTTTTCCCGTGGTGGGGAATTGCTATACCAGGCCTGATCCTGGGTTATCAATTCAACAAAAGTACGATGGGGTCGCTGGGCTGGGGGTTTTTAGGGGTTTTCCTGCTTTGGGGTGGTCAGGCGTTTTGGATTCACATAGCAAATGATGGAATCCTGTCGACACGAATTGCCAATATGCTGGGAGTAGGTTCACCATGGATCGTGATTCTAATTACTGCCGTGTTGGGCGGAGTGGTGAGTGGATTGGCTACAATGACGGGAAGTTTGTTTAATGGAAAAGGACACAACTCTTAACCAGCAATAAATTCATTGAGAATTCATATATAGGTTCAAAATTTTATACAAGGATCTACCTGCTTATATGAAATCGATCTGGTGGTTGTTTTTAATCCCGGTTTTTGCAAGCTGTGCTACTCATGCTCCGATGAGCGAAATGGTAATGTATTCCCCAAAGAAAGTGTACAGTCCTTATCAATCGGATACATTGATTCATTTTTCAAAATATAGTTTTGCAGTGGGGCTTGAAACCAGATTTCTAAATCCAAACCCTATTGAAAAATATGCTGATAGGGAGATTGATGTTGATAACGAAAACGGAACCGTTGAAAATTATGTAACAGCTGGCGCTTTGTCTCTACATTCAATTTTTATGATCGACGGGGAAACTGATTTTGCGTTTAATATTTCAATGTTTCCTACTCTTGGTATAGATTTTACCGCTAAGCTGACAGAACAAGAATATGTTACTTTTGGTCATACCGTATATGGTGGTCAACAGATAATTCTTCAGAGAAAATTAGTTTATAATTCATATATAGGTGCATCAGTAGGTTTGTTTTACGAGCATTTCTGGCAAGGATATGATGTACCAATAGATTGTGGTTTTTGCGGACTTGGGCCGGAAAGAGAATTCTACCTGAATGCATCAGGTGTCCGCGGAACGATAATGTCTCATGATGGAACAAAAAACAGGGGGTTTTTTCGGTTTAGTTCTAAAATTGGATACATATATGAGACCCGTTCTTTCTACACATCATTTGGCTTGTCATTTGGGGTATTCTGATTCATTTTGTTTTATTGGAAGTGTTCCGGGTAACCGGGAAAAGTTCAGCTTCCGAAACCTCGAAAATAATTGATCCGGATGTTCCTAAAAGCAGGAAGGCAATTACAAAAGAGGGTGTTTAACAAAAAAGAACAAGCTTAAATTGAATCCATCCCTCCCACTCCGTATCTTAGGCGAACCTCTAACAAAGCTGAAAGAAAACCGTTGTTAGCAATCCATAGCTTTGAAGCATTAGTTACGCCGCTCATACAAAAGGAGCAATGCTAATGCCGTTGTTGGTTATACATACTTTTTTAAAAATCCGGCGCGATATTCGTAGTCGGATTTTTTTTGATCAGCAATTCAAACCCTTCAAATTTTAACGAATGTCATTACAACCTAGAAAAAAAGCGATCCTCGCACTGAGTGATGGCACGATAGCGCACGGCTGGGCTATTGGCCATGATGGGATTACCGGAGGTGAATTATGCTTCAATACCAGCATGACCGGTTACCAGGAAATCTTTACCGATCCGAGTTATTACGGCCAGTTAATGATGATGACGTATCCCCACATTGGGAATTACGGAACCATGGATCGGGACGACGAACACCGGAAAGTGATGGTGGCCGGTGTAATTGTGCGGGCATTTTCCTGGGAATACAGTAACGATATGGCAGATCGTAGTTTGCAAGAGTATTTGGAGGACCACGAAATTGTAGGTATTTCAGGAGTAGATACGCGGGCGCTGGTTCGCCATATCCGGGAAAAAGGAGTAATGAACGCCGTGATTTCAACCACTGAACTGGATGAAGAGAAGCTGGTTCAAATGGCAAAGGATTGGGACGATATGGAAGGCTTAGAGCTGGCTACCCAGGTTACCCGAAAAGAAGCACAGACTTTTCACACAGAAGAGGAATCCAAATTCAAAGTGGCAGCGTTCGATTATGGTATTAAGCAAAATATTATCAACAGTCTGGTTGCACGGGGTTGCACACTTAGGGTATTTCCTGCCCAAACCACATTGGAAGAAGTACAAGCATGGGATGCTGACGGATTTTTCTTCTCAAATGGGCCTGGTGATCCAAACCCAACCGGGGAATATGCCCTGGAAATTGTGGAATATGCGAAATCGACTGGTAAACCTATGTTCGGTATTTGCCTGGGCCACCAATTGATGGCGATGAGTGAAGGTATTAAGGTCGGAAAAATGTTTGTAGGGCACCGGGGAGCAAATCACCCAGTGAAAAACCTGGAAACAGGATTGGTAGAAATTTCAACTCAAAATCACGGCTTTGCTGTAATGGAAGACAGCGTAGATGAAAGTGTGGCTACCATTACACATATGAACCTGAATGATAATACAGTAGAAGGATTGCGCTTCAAAAATTTCCCGGGTTTTTCTGTACAGTATCACCCGGAAGCTTCTCCGGGGCCACATGACTCTGCGTACTTATTCGATCAGTTTATTGATCTGATGACCGAACAAAAACAGGAAACAGTATGATACATTCTTGCTGTTACCCCGAGCGTAGTCGAGGGATATCAAACTTTGAAGTACCCGAGTTGATATTCTTAGGTTTCGTTCATTTGCCTATGGCAAAATTCACTTCACTCAGAATGACAAAATAATACTCTATACCAATGCCAAGACGCGACGACATCCACAAAATACTTATCATCGGATCAGGCCCCATTGTAATCGGTCAGGCCTGTGAATTTGATTATTCCGGTTCCCAGGCGTGCCGTTCTCTCCAGGAGGAAGGTTATGAAATCGTACTTATTAATTCTAATCCGGCTACGATTATGACGGATCCGATTATGGCGGATGCGATTTATATGATGCCAATGACTACGGCTTCCATCAAAGAAATTGTAGCGAAGGAAAAACCGGACGCGGTACTTCCGACTATGGGAGGACAAACTGGTTTGAACCTGGCCCGGGATTTGGAAAAAGAAGGATTCTGGGAGGCTCAGGGAATCCGGATTATTGGCGTAGATATAGATGCCGTAGAATTGACGGAAGACCGCCAGCTGTTCCGGGATAAAATGGAAGAAATAGGGATTTTGCAATGCCGCAGCCGGCAGGCAGAATCGCTGCTGGATGCGAAAGAGATTAAAGAAGAATTGGGCGGACTCCCGATTGTTATTCGCCCATCCTTTACAATGGGTGGTGCAGGTGGCGGTATAGTTTGGAATGAGGACGAATTCGATCAAAAAGTGCTTCGGGGATTGGAAATGAGCCCTGTACACTCTGTGCTTATCGAAGAATCGATTTTTGGTTGGAAAGAATATGAGCTGGAGCTTCTTCGCGACGCTAACGATAATGTGGTAATCATTTGTGGCATCGAAAATATGGACCCGATGGGGGTTCATACAGGGGATTCCGTAACAGTTGCACCCACTCAAACGCTCACAGATAAGCAATACCAAATCCTACGTGATGCAGCCATCAAAATGATGCGCTCTATCGGTACCTTTGCTGGTGGGTGTAATGTTCAGTTTGCCTGGGAACCAGGTACCGACCGATTTGTAGCGATTGAGATAAATCCCCGGGTAAGCCGGTCTTCTGCATTGGCTTCTAAAGCCACGGGGTATCCCATTGCGAAAGTAGCTACCAAACTGGCCGTGGGCTACACGTTGGATGAATTGAAAAATCAAATTACCGGAACCACTTCGGCATGTTTCGAGCCTTCCATCGATTACATAGTGTGCAAAGTTCCCCGGTTTAATTTTGATAAGTTTTCCGGGGCTGATGAAGAGCTTTCTACACAAATGAAAGCAGTCGGCGAAGTGATGAGTATTGGCCGAAACTTCCCCGAAGCATTAAATAAAGCATGGCAAAGCATGGAAATTGGTCGCCACGGATTAGGTGCTGATGGCTACGAGGAAATTGACCGAAAAGAAGTTCGCGAACGACTAATGAAACCTTATTGGGATCGGTCTCTGCAAATCCGGAATGCGTTCAAATTGGGAGCTTCTGTAGAAGAAATTGCAGACAT
>JAKSCW010000001.1 GCA_022360375.1 Balneolales bacterium | reverse complement strand
TGAGCTCGTGAAATTTTTTCAATGTGTGAATTGCTGGTGTGGGAAGATTTTCACCGGTAGTTTTATAAGTCTCAAAACGATCAAGACGGAACATCCGGTAATCGTCCCGGAGCCTGCACCACCCGGCCAGGTACCAGTTTCGTCCGCGAACCAAAAGGCCCAGAGGTTCTATTTTACGGTTAAGGGTTTCCTCACCATAAGGGCGTTTATATTTGATTTCTATAACCTCATTTTTGAAAATAGCCTGCTGCAAAAACGAGAAGATATTGGAATTAGCCAGTTCAGAATGAATAATCTCGGGGTAAAGAATGCCAACATGATCATCCATAGCCTCAAAGAAATCTTTTTCTTCGGGCGGCAGCGTAGAGCGGATTTTATCGAGTGCAGAATGATAGGCGTTACCAAGCTCCGTGTTATTCCATTGTTGCATCAGCCGTTCCGCGGCAAGCAGCGCCATGGCTTCCCCTTTACTGAACACCACAGGAGGCAGGTGATAGCCCCGGAGTATATAATACCCTTTGCCAGTCTCGATGCCGATTGGGACACCTGCTTCTTCCAGGGCCTTCAAATCGCGATAAGCCGTTCGTTCGCTAATTCCGTACCGATCCGCTATTTCATCAATGGGTACAAACTTTCTCCCCTGGAGAAAGATGATGATAGCAGTAAGTCGGTCGATACGATTCAAAGCATAACGTTTAATTGATTATTGATTCTGCTTCATGTGCTAATGCAAGTACTGCTTTTTGGTATAAAGAGCTTGGATTATAGCGGAGAATAGATTTTTCAAGGCTTCCGGTTACATTCTTGTAATGCGCCAGGTAATTTGCAACCGAGTTGATGTTATTTGGCATATCATAGATATCAGAACC
This sequence comes from Balneolales bacterium, assembly GCA_022360375.1. GTDB lineage: Bacteria > Bacteroidota > Rhodothermia > Balneolales > Balneolaceae > HXMU1420-13. Next base: position 4,931 of record JAKSCW010000001.1, on the reverse strand, counting down.
CACCCAAAACCGGTTTAGTGACCAGGGAATGAACTGGGCATAGCTCATGGCTCCTGCATAGCTGGACTTGAGTTCCAGGATATCCAGTTTGTTCCTGTCTACAAATTTAAGTAGTTCTTCAAGTTGGGCAAGCGTCCATTCCGTGCGGTAGCCTTCCACATACATACTCACATATGCATTAAAGGGATTGTAACTCCCTTTGAATCTTCCAAACTCAGATTCCACACCCAGTATTCCAATAATTACTTCTTTTGGAATCCCGTATTCCTGTTCTGCTGCGTTAAGCTCTAGGTGAAAATCGGAGTAGAAATAAGAAATCTTATCTCGTTTGCGGTCGAAGTTGATGACTTCTTTGTAATCGTCCAGCGTTTCGATCTTAATTTCAACAGCACGGGTAAACTTTCCGGTAATGTCATCTACCAAAGCAAACCGCTCATCCTCAAGAATAGGAGAGATATCGTACCCTTTCGAACTAAAATAGTTAGTGAGTTCGGTAAGTTTATCTTTCGGGTAATGGGCGGCGACTTCCTGGGGTACAAATCCAGGGATCATCCAAATAAATAAGAGGCTGTATAATGGCTTTTTCAAACTGACCAACGCTTTACTTCTAGTTTAGTTATTCTGTTGGGATATTAGCAACAATTCTAAGTGGTGCTCCGCTCCCATCCTTAATTTTCATTGGGAGTGCGATGATATAAGCCCCCAGCGTGGGAAGAAGTTCCAGATTAGCTACGTTTTCAAATCCGGGTATATTGTTTGCAAACAATATTTGATGGGTTTCATACAGAGTGGATTTACCATAATCGAGGCTGGGGGTATCCAAGCCTACTGCTTTAATGTTTCGGTTATCTACCAGCCATTGGGCCAGGTCTGGATGAATACCGGGAAAACTTAAATTGGCAACGCCTTCCGCCCCCCGAAGTGTTGTTCCTAAATACTGTTGTGCATCTGGCCAATACGCACCCATCCCGGTATGAAAAAGCAAAATGCTTCCAGCCGGAACAGACCCATGAGCTATTTCCCATGCCTGCACGTCTTCAGGAAGAATCTGGTAATCCCGGTTGCCTGAAACCGGTTCGGAAACATCAATCACTACCGCATACCCGGATAACTGATCGATCGTAAGTTCATCCACTGTTTGTTTTCCCTCCGAAAAATGAATGGGAGCATCCAGGTGGGTCCCTCCATGTTCAGCTGTGCTGAATTTGAAGGCCTCATAGTAAAAGCCACCATCAGTTTGGCCCACAAAAACGGTATCGAATTGCCAGGTATCAGAAGTTGGCCAGTATAAGGTTTCGTCGCTATAGCTGTACGTAAGGTCTATCCAGATTCCGTCTTCAAAAGAATGTTGTTGAACAGGGGTACAATAGGTAGCAAACAGAACCATCGAAAGAAGTACGAAGTATTTCATAGCAAGTGGGTTATTTTCCTGAATATAATCCACTTGAAAGATATATCCTTACCTGATCTTCTCTACGAGTTCCCCGTTTTCGTAGAACTGTTGTTCAAGAATGTTGCCTGCTTCATCATATTTGGTCATTAAGCCCTGGTATTCTTCCAGATTAGTGTCGTAAGTAAACGTGTGTTTAATCTGGCCATTTGAATAATAAGTGCGAACTGTTTTTGTATACCCATCGATTACATTTTCATAAGAAATTATTATTTAATCATAATTCTGACTAGTTAAGTACTCCGTACGATTTAAACCTGAGCCGTATACTTCTTCGAAAGTGTTAGTAACAGAAAAAGAGAATCGCTCACCTTCGTAATCAAACAGTTCCATACTAATTTCTTTGCCGTCCTTAAATACATGCTTTCGATGTAACTGCCCGGTTTGCTGAAAATACCAATTTTGTTGCCCGGTATACAGTTCTCCATCAGGGCCAAACCATGTTCTGCTTGTTAAATCATAAGGGTGTTTGTCTTTTCCTTTTACAGTCAGGTCAATGTCAGCATAGATAGCATCTTTGGGTGTGTCTCCAAAATTCGTGCAAAATACGAATGATAGTATAGCAAGAAATGGAACAATGAAGGATATTTTAGGAAATGACCGCCAAACGGATGCCCGGTAACTCATCATCTTAAATCTCTTTTTGGTCAACGAGAAATCCAGTTTATTGGTGAATTGCGTCATTTGATCTTCTCTACGAGTTCCCCGTTTTCATATAATTCTTGCTGCTCGATGTTACCCTGCGCGTCATAAAGGGTCATATAGCCCTGATACCTGGTGTTTGGGATAGTTCCCACAACGGAGGTTGCTTCCCATTTAAGCTGGCCATCGGGATAATACTGCTGGCTGGTCATCAGGCTGTCGGTGTGGTAGGTATTTTTCCAGAACAAGTCACCCATAAGCCAGGAAGTTTCATTTATGAGTTTGTTCTGCGAATACTCCTTTATCATCACATTAGTACTACGTCCATTCTCATCAAGAAAAACCGTTTTATGTACCAGCCCGGCAATTACACTGTCTTTTCTCTTGATTAAACCAGTTTCCAGCTCAAATAATTGAACGGTTCCTGAGATGTAATTCCCTTCAGAGTCGTACCAATATCCATCCGGTCTGAATTCAGAATTCAATTTCAGAAATACTTCCGGCTCGCTGAATACGAATTCGTTGTTAAAAGCCTGTATGTATTTCTGGCTTTGAGATTCTGTACTTGTGCAGAATAGAAACGTGGTAATTGAAATAAATGGAAGGATAAAGGTGTATATCCCCCTTCTTTTTGAAGGATTCAAAGTTTTACCCATCATCCAAAACCGCTTCTTTGTTAAGGAAAAATCGAGTTTGTTGGTTAAGCGTTTCATTGATTGTTTTTTTCTAAAATCATTTCCGGGGAAGGAGGAAGGGGTGGTGGTGGAGGTGCAATATTCGTATTCCCCTGAAGTTCACGGACTTGATTATACACGGTGGCAAGCAAGGTATTTGTCGCCCTGATGTCTAAGTATTTACTCTGGAGTTCTTCCAAAGTCGGATTGTTTTCAGCTTTTCCATAGTCCAGGTATGCAAAAACTTTTCTCTGCATTTGTATTCGAAGCTTTTCCAGCTCACCGTTCAAAAAATCAATAGCCTCAGCTTTTACTTTCACTTCTTCATCTGCAGTAATGCCAACCTCTGGTAAACGTGCGAAGAGTTGGGACAAAGCTTTTTGCTCGGCGGCTGATAAACTTTCTTTCGATTCGACTTTTTGAAGCAATGTTTCTGATAGCTCTTCTATTGTCATTTCAGAAATAGTTTGCGCATTAACATGTATAGCGGCAATAAAAGAGAAACATAAAAATAAGGCTGAAGTTATTATTTTCTTAAATCTTAACGTGTTCTTTTTATGGGTTCTGAAAAGCATAAGTATTCTCTTTTTTGGTGTTGAGTAATTAAAATTGTTGGATAGCACGTTCCGGGTTTTCGAAGTAGCAAATTCCAGAAGCTTTTTCTTGTACTGTTCTTTGGGAGAAATCTTTGTTACTACATGTTCGTCTGCTAAAAATTCATGATTCAGTAGAACAGCATGTTTGTACCCGTACATGAAGGGATTGAACCAGAAGATGGTTTTCACTATCTCAGTAAATATGACATCGAGTGAATGGAGTTGCTGGATGTGGGCTCGTTCATGTTCGAGGATTTCCTCTCCAATTTTTCCGGATTCGTAATCTTCTTTATTGAGGAATATCCACCGTAAAAAAGATTGCGGCGTAATAGATTCCTCAAGTAAAACCAAAATTGCCCCTTTTGTGGGTTGTTTTTCTCCTTTTCGAAGAGAGGCAAAAATTTCAAACAAACCATACCCAAAGCGTAAAAAAAGCATCATTGTAACGCTTAAATAAATAATGATGAGTACTACCCCGGTGGGAAAGTTTTTATTTGAAACAGAAGCAGCCTGGTTATCAGAAGTTTCCGCGGGGCTGGGAGCAGCGGTAATGATGGGTTCAATACTTCTGGCTACATATTCTGAGGGAGCTTCCACCATTTGATCTATTTTATCTAATTCGATGCCTGCAATAGTAGCATTGGGGGCTAATTCATATTGAATGAGCGGCGCGGTTAAACCTGTTGCAAGAGCAAATAGTAAATAAAACCGGTTGAAGTGATGCATCTTTTCATTCTCGAGTAATAGTTTGTACAAACCAAAAAGCAGGGCAAGCAATACTGTTGATTTCACCAAATAAAGAATCATTGGTTCTTCCTCTCTATTTCTTTATCGATGATGGACTTCAGCTCTTCGAGTTCTTTTGCCGTGAGGTTCGTTTCTGACGTAAAAAAAGAAGCAAATTGTGCCGAAGAATTGTTAAAGAATTTCCTGATCAATCCACGAACATGGCTGCCGAAGTACTCGCTCTTTTCTACCAGGGGGTAATACTCCCTGGACCGGCCATGTTGGTTATAGCTTACAAAACCTTTGTCTTGCATTCGCTTTAAAAGTGTTGCAACGGTAGTAGGTGCAGGCTTGGGTTCAGGATACTTATTCAATAAGTCTGCCATGTACGCCTTCTTCAGGCTCCAAAGGTGCTCCATCAATTCTTCTTCACTGGTTGACAGGGTCATGTTCTATATGTTTAGAATTATTTCTACAAATGTAGAAAAATAAAATCAAATATCAATCCCCGGATAAGAAATTTTTATAAACACCATAAAACTTCCCTATTTCACGTACTCGAACTTCTAACGGAAAACCCGTACTTTATGCCGCCTTGAAATATGAAGCTCCTTTCCTGTTTAGGAGCTGATCGTACTTGCAAGCCACGGAACCACAAAATCACAAAAAGGATTGTAATTTTTGAATTAGCGATGGAGTTCCCGTTTTTTGTAATATAATCTTCACCATCAATTATCTTATGAATATCACTAATATGTGGATTGTATTTTTCAATGAAGCTTTTTTTTATCCTTCTTAGTTTACTTTTTTGAACAAACCTAAAACCCCATGTGTCGATTCTGT